>JBLIMJ010000004.1:0-52948 GCA_047638595.1 Acidimicrobiales bacterium | reverse complement strand
AAGATGAAGATGAAGAACCAGAAGGTGAAGAAGATGCAGATGATACTGAATACGACAGCTTTGATGATGTAGATGAAATGTAAAATGAAATAATGGTCGAAGACCATATATTGAATTTTGATCCCGATTTTTTCTCTCCTTGGGAAAATTGTTGGACAACCTGAGTAAATGCCCAAAGGGCATATTACGAAGGTTCACAGGACAGTTTAGGAATATCTGAGGCCCTAGCGAAGATATACCAAACTGGTATCGGGAGAAGGAAGAAAAGAACTATCACACAAAATGATAGTTCTTTTTTATTTAGGAAACTTAAAACCACTACCGAACTATAGGTAGTGGTTTTAAAATGTCTTCCTTTATCCAATCTCTATCAATGAAATATCTTTCTTACCTCTCTTTAGAAGAATAAGTAAACCGAATTCTTCTTCTGTAATCAATGCATCTACTGATTCGACTTTGCTTCCATTTCACCCGTATCGCTTGGTAGTATCAAACACCTTAGAGATATTGAGGTTATTTTACTCAACCTCAAGTACACACAACTGCTTCTTCCCACGTTTAAGTAAAGCCAGTCCATTAGCAACAGACTCAGGAGTAATTACCTCTTCTACATCAGAAATTTTCCTACCGTCAATAGTGACCGCACCCCCTTCAATAAAGGTACGTGCTTCTCTATTACTTGTCGCAAGTTCACTTTTAACTAAAATATCCACAACAGATGTCCCAATGGAAATTTTTATTGCTGGAGCATTTTCGAGCAATGTTTGTTTTCCTGATTCGCTCATATCGGAAATGTTCCCTTCTCCAAAAAGTATATCTGAAACCTCCTTTGCTAGGTCCGCCACAGACGTGCCGTGTATAAATGTCGTTACTTCATATGCAAGTTTCTTTTGTGCGCTTCGTGCTCCTGGGTTGTCAGCAAATGTTTTTCCTATATCTGTAATCTCCTCCAATGACAACGATGTGAATAGTTTCAAATAATCAACTACTGACTCATCGGTTGTATTTAACCAGAATTGATAAAAAACATATGGAGAGGTTTTTTCTGAATCAAGCCAAATTGCATTACCTTCACTTTTGCCAAACTTTTTTCCTGTAGCTTTATCAACCACAAGAGGCATGGTCAGTGCATGCACTGTGTCACCGGTAGTGCGTCGTACATAATCAACTCCTGAGATTATGTTCCCCCACTGGTCTGACCCACCAATTTGTAAATCACAACCATACTCTTTATGGAGATGGTAGTAGTCATAGCTCTGCAAGAGCGCGTACGAAAATTCAGTAAAAGAAATACCTTGCTCGCTTGCAAGACGTGCTGAAACCGAATCCTTTTTCATCATGGCATTGACGGTGAAATGTTTCCCAACATCGCGTAAGAATTCAACCATCGATAACTTTGAAAGCCAATCGTAGTTGTTTGCAAACATGATTTCAGGTGATGCAATTTTCCTCACATTTACTTCCATTTTTGCACACCGATCCTGAACAATATCTACACTCACAAAGTCGCGCTCAGAATCCTTCCCAGAAGGATCTCCAATAAGTGCTGTCCCGCCACCCATAAGCAGTATGACTTTGTGGCCATCTTTCATGAGATGGTTCAGAAGCATATACGGAACAAGGTTCCCGACATGAATCGCATCAGCGGTTGGATCAATACCAAGGTATACAGTGCGCTTTCCTCCATCGAGTATTTCACTCAGATCTTCTGTTGAAAACTGGTAGACAAAACCGCGCTCTACTAATTCTTCTGATAATTTCATACTGTATTACTCTAAATTATATTGTAGAACTTATAGAGTTGAGTACAGTTCGAGGCATGGAGGAAAATCAGATTGAGCCATACGTCTAATATGTCTCCATGGTGATTGATGTTTTTCCCGAAGTAGCGAAGAAATGTGCCAACTGTATACGTTCTCTTTGAAACAACTCTACCACACAGATAGAATAATAAAACATAGACAAATAGTGTTAGAATTGGCTATATATACAGTGGCGTATGGCAAATAAAAAACCGTGGATTATTCGACATGCAAAAGACATCATTATTGATGGTTTTATTGTGTTTTTCGTACTTGGTCTTATTACAGTCGGAGGGGTATTTATATGGGTTTCTACACTTGAAATACCGGATTTATCTTCTTTTGAACAACGTCGTGTACTCCAGTCAACAAAAATATATGACCGTACAGGTGAAATCCTTCTTTATGACCTTCACCAGGATGTGCGCCGTACAATAGTTCCCTTTGAAGATATTTCTTATCACATAAAAAACGCAACAGTTGCTATTGAAGACGACCATTTCTACAGTCACTTTGGTGTTGATATTAAAGCAATTATTCGAGCAGCACTATCAAACCTTACCGCAGGGGACTTACTTGGTGGACAGGGCGGCTCAACCATCACCCAACAAGTAATAAAAAATTCAATACTTGAAAATGAAAAACGTCTCACCCGTAAAATAAAAGAGGCAATCCTCTCTATAAAACTCGAACGGTTATTATCTAAAGATGAAATCTTGGGTCATTATCTCAACGAATCTCCATACGGAGGAACTATTTACGGAGTAGAGGAAGCATCCCACTCATTTTTTGGGAAAAGTGCAAAAGACCTAACCCTTCCTGAAGCAGCGTATCTCTCCGCATTGCCACAAGCACCAACTCGTCTTTCTCCTTATGGAAACAATAGAGACCTCCTCGACAATCGACAAGACCTTGTTATAAAACGTATGCTCCTGAACGGTTTTATTAACCAAGAGGAATATGACCAAGCAATAGATGTTGAAGTAACTTTCCAACCACAGGCGGTAACAGGTATCCGCGCACCACACTTCGTTATGTATGTGAAAGAGCAGCTAGTAGAAAAATATGGTGAGGAAGCTCTCTCTGACAAAGGATTTCGTGTTACCACCTCCCTTGACTGGGAACTCCAACAAGAAGCTGAGAGGGTTGTTGCAGAAAAAGTTGCAATAAACAGAGAGAAATACAACGCAAACAACGCTGGTCTTGTAGCGGTACAACCGCAGACAGGTGACATTTTGGTTATGGTTGGGTCACGTGATTATTTCGATGATGAAATTGAAGGAAACTTCAATGTTACTCTCTCACCTAGACAGCCTGGTTCCTCAATTAAACCTGTTGTTTATGCATCAGCGTTTAGTAACGGGTACACACCAGACACCATCTTGTACGATGTAAAAACTCAATTTAGCACCTCTTGTGATGTTTCTGATACATCATCGATAACTCCCTGTTATTCACCAAATAACTACAACGGGAAATTTAAAGGTCCTGTCACCTTACGTAACGCACTTCCACAATCGCTCAACATACCCGCAGTGAAAGTGTTGTACTTAACTGGTTTAAAGAACGCCATCAAACTCGCTGGGGATATGGGCATTACAACCCTTAACGACCCTGACCGCCTTGGTCTTACACTAGTCCTCGGTGGTGGTGAAGTAAAACTACTTGAACACACTGGGGCATACGGTGTGTTTGCAAATGAAGGAGTGAGAGCGCAGCGTCGCAGTATACTTAAGGTAGAAGATAGTAGCGGGAATATTATTGAGGAACCGTCAGTCCAATCACAACGTGTGCTTGATCGTGATGTGTCACTTATGATTGCTGATATTCTTTCTGATAATGAAGCACGAGCACCACTATGGGGATACAACTCTTTGGTTAACTTCCCTAATCGAGATGTTGCTGCAAAATCAGGAAGTACCAACAACCTTCGTGATGCATGGATTATGGGATTTGCACCAAACCTTGCTGTTGGAGTCTGGGTAGGAAACAACGATAATGATGTAATGGGTGGTGGATTATCAGGCCTTATCGCTACCCCTTTATGGCGTGCGTTTATGGATATAGCGCTGGAGAAAGTTGAAGTACAAAGTTTTGCAGAAGCCCCTGCAGTTGATCAAAATTTAAAACCTATCTTACGGGGTGAAACATTAGATACCGCTGCGCTTATTGAAAGTATTCAAACAGGAAGTACCACACTTGATCTTGCTGGTATCGCGTCAAACATGCACTCTGTCCTTCATTTTGTATCAAAAGATAATCCCGATGGTCCATACCCCTCAAACCCCGCTAACGATGGACAATACAAATACTGGGAATACGGAGTAGAACAATGGAAAAAAGTACAGTACGCAGGAATAATTCCTCAAGTAACTGAAGAAGATGTTGATGAAGAATCTTTAGGAACAGAAAATGAATAAAAAAACGCGGGTTATATAACCCGCGTTTTTTTATTCATTCCCTTCTTACTTATCAACGTATTTCCTTTGGTACACTCTGTTCACCAATTCTTCCTTTCATATGCATGAGTATTTCTTCTTTTTTTAAGAGAATTTCCGTTTTTAACGGTCCAGAAATTTGCGTTGTAAGGGTTTTGTTGTGGACTGAGTATGAGATACGCTCTTTTGGTATTTCAATCCCTACAAGGTCCCCTACAACCTCAATAAATGCATCTACAATAATCCCTTGGGGTGCGCGAAGTGTCCGTTTGTATTTCTCAAACAAATCCCCGATTTTTTTAACTTCGCCTCCTCTTTGGATTTTCATATAAATGTAATTTGTATCTACGAAAACATAGTTACTTAATACCCGTTTGGGTGATAAGTAGAAATTTCTACTTATTCATTGGCATAACGAGATAACGGAGCGAAGTATCATTAACCCCTTTTATAACCAAAGGACGCCCAATACCTGCAAAATGCATAATGATACTATCGTCAGTGATATGACTAAGAGGTTCTGAGATATATTTTTGATTAAAACTTAAAGTAAGATCCTCCCCTTCAGTTTGAGCCTGTACTGATTCGGTTGTAGTACCTACATCTCCACTATTTGCTGAGACAGTAACAGACTTTTCAGTCACATGAAGTGTCACCTGCATAAATTTATTTAAAAATATATTTGTCTTCTTAAACGAATGTGCGAGATCATTCTTTAATAATGTCGAGTGTGTACTATATTCCTTAGGAATAATTTGCTCATAATCAGGGAAAGAACCTGAAGTTAACCGTGAGGTTATATATACACCATCAGGGAATGATAATGCACACTGATTTTCATTTACTTTAAATTCAGGTTCTCCTTCACGTACATCACATACTCGCGCAAGCTCCATCGCGTTTTTTTGTGGGATAAGAATAGCTTCTTCTAAGATAATTCCTTTTTGTGGAACTGTTTTTTCCATTAAACGAAAGGAGTCTGTGGAAACAAAAGTGAGTGAGTGTTCCTTTTTTTGTAAAATATACACACTTCCTAGTTCTGGTTTTATTGAAGACAAACTTGCTGCAAACGACACTGTTTTAATACCAAGAGCAAAAAGTGATTTATTTATAATCTGTCCACTTCCTTCAATTTTAGGAATAATAGGAAACTCTTCATGTGGAATAACTTTAATATTTGTTTCAGAACCACTTCCTTCTACAACCAACACACTTTCTTCAACACGAAGTGTTACTTCCTTTTGAGACATGTACTGAATTGTTTGTGTAAGTGTTGTTGCAGGAACAGCTACACATCCTTCTTCAAGAACAGACACCTCTACAGTAGATTCAATACCAATTTCTAGATTCGTTGCTCTAATAGTAAGGGTATTATTTTTTGCTTCTAAAAATACACACTGCAATACAGGAAGTGATACATGTTTGGTACTTACTTTTCCTACAAGTTCAAGTCGGTCAAGTAGTTCTTCTCTTTGTATTGTTACGTGCATAATTATTTTTTTATTTTATCTATTCTACTCTTATTATTAAGGGTGTGCATTAGTGGAAATCTCAAATCTGTGGCCTATTATATATCTTATTTAAGTGAAATATTTTTAATATCGTGTGGGTAACTAGTATATCTTTTGTGTATAAAGAAGTGGACAAGTGGCACGCTTATTTTTTCTGGGGATTACTTTTACTTTATGCACTGTTGTTCAATAACTTCTTAACAGAACTTCTCTATTTTATACACTGTTACTCAACATTACTACTGCGGTTAACCAGGTACATACACACAACTTATACACAGGTTATGTGTATAAAGAAAAAACTGTCCTTGGGACAGTTTTTTCTTTATTTAAGAAGAAGTCTAATCTGAGTTATCTCTTCCTCAAGATCATTATCATCTTTGAGTTGATTCTTAATCTTCTCACAAGAGTGGATGACAGTTGTGTGGTCTCTTCCCCCAAGTTTTTGTCCAATTGCAGGATAAGATACTTGAAAGTCTTGTCGCAGGATATACATAATCAACTGTCGTGGTTTTACAATTTCTTTCCGTCGTGTTTTTTCGTAAATTGAAGAAGGGTCTATATCAAAGTATCGTGCAACTTTATCAACCACGTCACTTACTGCGAGTGTCTTTCGAGGACGGGTGCTGTTTTTGATAATTTGTTTTACTTCATCAAGTGAAAGTGTTCGTCCCATAAGCTGTGACTGGCACATTATGGTGTTGAGTGCTCCTTCGAGTTCACGGATATTACCTTCAATAGTCTTTGAAAGATGTTCAACCACATCTTCACTTAAATGAAGACCGTTTTGAGCTGTCTTTGCTCGCAAGATTGCTGCACGAGATTCCATATCAGGTGCGGGAATATCTACGATCATTCCTTGAGCAAAACGAGACTGTAGTCGTTCTTCAAGTCCTGAAAGAAGGGCTGGGTGTATATCACTTGAGAATACAATTTGCTTGTTGTAGTCATGCAGCGCGTTGAAAAGATGAAATAGTTCCTCTTGTGTCTTTTCTTTGTTAGCAAGAAATTGTACATCGTCCATGATAAGTACATCGTACTGACGATACTTATCTTTAAAACTATTTGCAGTCCCACTCTGAAGGCTGTTGAAGTAGTCAACAGTAAACCGTTCGCTGGTTACATAAAAAACTTTTTTCCCTTGTCGTTTTAGGTAGTTCCCTACTGCTTGGATAAGGTGTGTTTTACCATGACCGGTTTTTCCATAAATAAATAGTGGGTTGTATGCGATACCTGGCTTCTCACTAACAGTCTTTGCAGCAGTGTGTGCAAGTGCGTTAAAAGGACCAACAACAAATGTATCAAAAGTATATTTCGGATTAAGATTGTCACTCTTATTTATGTAGTACTCCTCAAGCGGTAGTGCCGCGTTTACTGTTTGTGGTTTGCTCGCCTCTTTTTTCTTGTCGTTTCGTTGTACTACTGCGTATTCAATACTTCGTACATGTGGTGTGAGTTCACGGAGTGTTTTTAGAGTCATTGACTGAAACTTGTCTGATAGCCAGTCGCGTACAAACACACTTGGTACACCGAGAGTGATAGTCCCATCTTCTAGTGAAACAATATAAGTGTCCCGGAACCATGTCTTAAAGTTTGCAGGAGTGATGGAGAGTTCAATAGTAACCAACGCATCATCCCAGAGCTTTTTAACATCAATTTGTTCAGTGTGGACAATACTGTTTGTGGAAGGATGAGATAATGGATTCATATACGTAATTCGGAACTTAGTGAAAGCCATTATACCTGTGTCTGAGAAACTGTAAACTCTTTTCGTATTAGCTTCAGTAGTCATTAGTGTTTTTTTTGGCAACCCCCACCCCTTGTGTATATCCTGTGGATAACAATGTATAACTTTTAAATTACATTTTCTTAAAAACCTTTACTCCCCTCTGCTCCAGCTATTGAAAAAAAACAAGAATAAGTGTATAGTTGCCTTCGTAATTTTCTAAATATGCCAAAGAGAACATATCAACCAAGTCAACAGAAAAGAATGACCACTCATGGTTTTTTGGTGCGCGCTGCAACAAAGACCGGGGCACGTATTCTTCGAGCACGTCGTCGTAAAGGACGCTCACAGTTGACGGTACAAAAGAGTAAATAAACCCAGTGACTAAGTAATTCTAGTCAAACTAAAAACAGGCTTTCAGCTTGTTTTTTAGTTTATACTAAGTAACATGCTAACTAAGAAACAACGTCTCACCAAAAAAGAGTTTGATCGTTCTTTTTCTGTGGGGAAAAGACACCACAGTACTTCCCTGCAACTCATTCATCACGCAGATGATTCATTTCATGGAGCATGTGTGGTTGGAAAAAAAGTATTTAAACGGGCGGTCGATAGAAACCGGCTCAGACGTAGGATGTATGGTGTGCTCTATAGGTACCATAAAGAATACTCTCTGAAAGGAACATTTATCTTAATTGCAAAACCTTCACTGAAGGAGGTAGAAAAAGCTCTGTTTACCAAAGAGGTTGAGTCGTTGTTGGAGCAGGCGATATAGCCTAATGATTTCTCGTAGCCAGCTTAGACACGCTCCGTCATTCACGATACAATAACCAGCACCATAATTCTTATTCTTATCTAATTTATTACCGTTATGTGGAGTTACATTTGGCATACTTTTTTCTTTGACCCGGTCTATAACAGTTTGGTCTTTTTTGTTGACATACTCCCTGGTGGTGACGTTGGTTTAGCGATTGTGTGTACTGTTGTGTTTATTAAAATTGTCATGCTTCCGCTTTCAATTAAGGTGACGAAGATGCAGGCAATCATGCGTGAGCTTGATCCAAAAATAAAAGAGATTAAGAAAAAAATCTCCGACAAACAGGAGCAAGCGAAGGCAACCATGGAGCTCTACAAAAAGTCAAATGTAAATCCTCTCTCCAGTGTTGGACTGATGTTCATACAGTTTCCCATTATTATTTCTCTGTATCTCGCTGTATCAAACGGAGCAGGATTCCCCTTCCCTGACATAAATGTTGACTTGCTTTATAGCTTCGTTACCCGACCCGATGCGCCATCAATGCTTATGTTGGGATTTTTTGACATTACACTTAAGAGTATGCCTCTAGCACTTCTTGCTGGTGCCACGCAGTTCCTCCATGTACGACTTTCAATGCCTGTACCAGAACCAAAGAAAGAAGGAGCTGAGCCAAGCCTAAAAGAAGATTTTGCTCGTAGTATGCAAATGCAGATGCTCTACGTAATGCCAATTATCATTGTAGTGATCGCCTACACCCTTTCAGCAGCAATCGCACTATACTTCACCGTCAGTAACCTCATGGCAATCGCCCAAGAGTTTGTCGTCAGAAGACATAAGGACTAAGACATAAGAAGTAATGTGTAAAACTAAATCCCCTGAACCGCATGCGCTTCAGGGGATTTTTATACATTCAATATCACCCCCCCCTAGGTGCAAACCCTACCCCAGACGACCATTTGTGGATATATTATTTTCATATTGAAAATGTAAAACTCTCTATATCATTAATGATATAGAGAGTTTTAAAAGTAAAATACAAACATAGTACTTTGCCTTGTGGATTTAGTTTTTTGTTAGAACTTGATATCGGCAAAGATGTCATAGAGCCAAAGGGTTTGATCGGCCTTATTAACAAATGAGAGCAAGGTTCCTTTTGTGTTCATGTCTATTTCTTTTACATCTATGGTTCTGCCAGATAAGCTCCCAAGGTTTGCATAGACATCTGCCGTTTGTGCTAAGGGATCTATGAGCCAAATGGAGTCTTCTGAAATTACAGTTCCTTTATACCAATCTTCCCCAAATGTAGCAGGTTGGTTATTTAGTGACGCAGCACACCATATTAAGAATTCATCAGTTGTATCTGGTACACATTTTTCCTTAAGCGCTAAAATTGGAAGTTCTAGTCTTTCTTGTGTAGCAGTAGTAACCACCGCAGAGCTGTAAGTATCTCCTTGGATGAAAGAGGTAAGAATGTATGTGTTTGTAAAGAGAGCGGATAGTCCTTGTGCAGAAAAAGCCACAGGTGTCAGGATGTTATTCTCAATAGTATACATAAAACCTTCAAATCCTTGCGCTGGCTTGGTTGCTAAAAAGATTTTTTCTAAACCATTGCCCCACCCGACGTCGAGGTTTGTGTAGTTCATGGAAAACAATTCTGTTTGCACTAAAGTATCGATGTTGTGTCGGTATCCTTTGGTGGTGCCATTTGCAGCAATTGTGTACTGCACCTCATTCTCTAAGGTAAATGAGATATTTGAAGCGTTTGGCTGGAGGCTGATACCAGTAAGGTTTATATTGTTGCCTAGAGTACCTACGAAAACTTCTGACTGGTATCTTTCATGAGAAATGAGTGCCACCACCTCCGCGTCATGGGAGAAAACTGCTTCGTTTACTTGAGGGATGGTTGTTCGTGAAAGAGCACTTTCTACACCAGTAGCGAGATTGATTTCATATATATGCCCCGTCCCTCTTTCAACATAGCGAACCGCTTCTCCTTCAGATGTTGAGGCAAACGCAAACCCTGCAACAGGGCGAGTGGTGAGTTGTCTTAAGGCATCTGTTTGAGTGTCCACCAGAGGACTGACATTGCCTGTATTGGTGTCAGGGATGATAGTTACCTCTTGAGGTTGTATCCTGAAACCAAAATTGGTAAAGACCTCCTCTTTATTTTCTGGTGCTCCAAAAAACATCAAGTATATCCATACCCCTAATACAAGTAGGAGAATTATGATTCCAGTGGTTATTATTATAGATCGATTCATAAGTATTTTAAGTATAACTTATTAAGATGCATTATAAAGGAAGTGCTATAAACAGTAAAAATTTTACTCTTTTATACAGTAAAAATGTATTATCCTATGGTTGTCATATCCTACACGTTCGTTAGTATTGTAATCGATTATTTTATAACCTTCACTAACCTCACCGCAAGCTGGCTGTAAGACATCTTCTATAAATTGACTTCTTCCACCTTTATCTTCTAACATTTTTTTACCTTGTTCTGAACTTGAATCTAATCGTAATAATCCAACCATGTTGTCAACTTCAAGATCGTCTAGTCCTGTACTAAAAATCGACCTTTCCCGGGTATGCGTATCCACCGCGCGGGTAATTGGCAATATTGAAAATACAATAGGAGCACCAGAATCCAATTCTATTTGTCTTGCTATTTCGTCTGTGGACATACATGAAGAAGTGACTTCACCAGCTGTTGCCAGGGTGTATATCTTCCCTTCATCAGTACCTACACATTTATCCTCAGAAATTGTACCAAGAAAGCGTAATTCCAGATCGTCCCCTGAATTTTCTCTTTCGTTACCAACATAGGTACAAACGCCTCCTGGTAGAAGTGACGGGGTAAAAACACCATTTTTGTCATTTTCACAATCTTCTTTACATGTATCATATATAGAGTCATCTACAAAACCGCACACATCTTTAGAGCAACCAAACGTGGATTTACACATCTCCTCTATACGTATTTGATCTGCAGAACGTCCTTCGTGTGCCCCTGTTTTTACACTGAACCCCGGTATTTTTTGCAACGCATCTAAGCCAGTTAACTGAGGGTTGATGGTTGTCAAAATAAGTACAGCACCAATGACAATGAGTAAGCCAAGTAGTGCACCACGTATGTCTTTCTTTGCTTGTTCTTTAGTTGGAACAATGTCAGAGATCATGTACTTCACTCCAGCAAAAATAATCTTTACTACTGCCAAGAATGCAGCAACACTGATGGATATCTTATAGAGTGCATTTATATAATTACCAAGCCCTAACTCCTCCCCTTGAGGAACAACTAAATACGGAATCCCTACTAAGGGAACAAATTCATTCGGTGCAGCGAGAACAATTTGTGTGACACTCAGCCCAATAAGTATAAATAGTGTAACAAAATACATAAATCTAGAAGTTAATAGTTACAGAATCCTTCACACCTTGCAATTATAGATCGATTCATATTATTTTTTCACACAAAAGTAATGTGCAGTTTCTTGAGTAGTCCCAAAAGGACCCCACCAAGAATTTTCAATTCTTTCACCAGTGGTAGTTTCCTTTCTAATAATTTTGTTACCTTTGCCACAGGCGGGTGTTAAAATTGCATCTACATAGCCCCCTTCATCATCATAGGCACTTAATATTTCTGCCCCCTTATCAGAAGTTATGTCTAAACTCAGATATCCAATTACGTCACCAATTTTTAAATTACTAAGTGGAAAATTCCTACTCTGTCTCATAACGTCATCAGTGAATGGGAGTACTGAAAATGCAACAGGACTACCAGAACTGATTTCTGTTTTTTTCAATACCTCATCTACAGACATACATGAAGCATTTTCATCATTCGATGTTGATATAACAAATGTACTTTTTTCAATACTATCTGGACATCTACTCTGGGCAAGTTCATCAAGCTTCCTTAACGGTACCTTGTCTCCCTCTGCTGCTGTTCCAGTGTCTTCACCAGCATAGGTACAAACACCTCCTGGTAGAAGTGACGGGGTAAAAACACCATTTTTGTCATTTTCACAATCTTCTTTACATGTATCATTTATAGAGTCATCTATAAAACCGCACACATCTCTTTTACATTTAAATTTCGATTTACACATCTCCTCTATACGTATTTGATCTGCAGAACGTCCTTCGTGTGCCCCTGTTTTTACACTGAACCCCGGTATTTTTTGCAACGCATCTAAGCCAGTTAACTGAGGGTTGATGGTTGTCAAAATAAGTACAGCACCAATGACAATGAGCAAACCAAGTAGTGCCCCGCGTATGTCTTTCTTCGCTTGTTCTTTAGTTGGAACAATGTCAGAGATCATGTACTTCACTCCTGCAAAAATAATCTTTACCACTGCCAAGAATGCTGCAACACTGATGGATATCTTGTAGAGTGCATTTATGTAATTACCAAGCCCTAACTCCTCCCCTTGAGGAACAACTAAATACGGAATCCCTACTAAGGGAACAAATTCATTTGGTGCAGCGAGAACAATTTGTGTGACACTCAGCCCAATAAGTATAAATAGTGTAACAAAATACATAAATCTAGAAGTTAATAGTTACAGAATCCTTCACACCTTGCAATAATTGTCGTAGGTTACGGATGTGGAATTCAATAGCAAACGAACCACTGTCCCCTTCTTTGCGCAGGGTAATTTCTTGGGGGTTAGTACTCGGATTTTGAATAGTTTGGTTATTTAACTTCCATTCTATGTGGGGGTTGTTCGTTACTAGACTTTTGTCTACAAAATAAGGAACTGCATGTATCTTAATCTCGTCTCCTAAAAAGATAAATCCATTGTTCATAGCGATTTCAGACATGCCACGCAGAGGGTTTATTTCGTAAAAATGTAATTCCGGATTTGCTAGTGGAATGTAGGTTGACTCACTGCTGAGAATGTTCCCTGCATCATCGATGACATCAACAGAAACTAAGATATTTTTTTCAAAGCCTGAAGTGAACGTAATAGAGTTTCTTCCATATCGAGACCCTCCTCCTTGTACTTTATCATCCACACGCCATACATAAGAAAAAGTTTCTGGATTGCGGTCTACTCCAGTAAATGGCAGTGCAGTTACCTGAATGGAGCTTCCAGTTGACGGTATGGTTCGTCCTTTATAAAAAGAAGGTGCAAGGGTGTCAGCCTCGATGAGCATATCGATACGAATTGGAGTGATGTTTTTTTGAGCTTCAATACGTGAACCGTTGGCGAGAGTTGTAATAGCGGTGACAATAGTTTTACTCCCAAGTTCCCCAGCGGTAATAGAAATCGATCGTTCATTCTGTACCAGCACTTCCTCAGTTCCGTCTATAAACCATTGGATGGCTGCTCCACTGGTATTGATACTGTAGTCATTGAGTTCAATAGTGATTTGTTCATTTGGTTCAGGATATCGGGGTGAAAAAACCAGTGTTGATGCACTAGAGGGATCGATAGGATTACCGAATTGAGCAGTACCTTCCCCAGGGAATGCAAAGAAAGATATGTTTAAAATGAAGAAAAATAGTAAAAAAGTGTTCCGCATATATTGTAAAGCATAGCATACAGGTCCTTCTATTTTTGATAGTAAGTAACCACAAAAATCCAAATAAAAACCCAGGGTACAACAAACACAAATGGGCATATATACAGTATGCAAAACAAACCAAACATTAAATCCTTATTCATCCCAAGCCACGCAACACCTGCTGTAGAAAAAGCCATTGCAGCATAGGCCATAGAACCTAAACCAATAAGCATAATAATTATCCAGGTCAGTATCAGTAATAGTTCTGAAGGTATATATTGGCCCATAAATCCTACACTGTCAGCATAGTAAAAAGTTGTTATAAATAATACGAAAAAGGCAATTTGTATTATATAGATCCATGAAAGAATCGCAGCAATCCCTAGTCCCACACTTCCTGCACGTATTCTTTTTGCATTCTTTTTTACAAAATTACCTTTAGCACGTATCCCCATTCTCTTTTTTGATTGCGGAAGTGACCGAGGTCTTTTTTCATGTGCTTGTTCTGACTGACTTATATCGTCCGCATCAGCATCTCGGTTCCTTCTGAGTGCTACTTTATGACCTCGATTGGCTGCAATATGACTTATGTTTGAAGTGTTAGCAGGCTTGTTTTGGGCACCTTGGTGGGTACGGACAGATGATTTGCCAGGAGCAACTGCCCCACCTCTTGATTGTGTTGTTACCTGTGGCTTCCCAACTATCTGAGGCTGAGCCATATATTAGGTTTGTGCATCACGAAGTTCTTCGCGCGCCTTTTGGATTTGTAAAATTTGTGAAGGGTCAGAGGTGATGATTTGATCTTCAGTGTATGAAGCGATAACACGAATAGCGACATGCTTGAGTCCTGCAAAGAAAATTCCTTCCCCCACGTTTGACTCTAGAAGAAGGAACTTCTCTTCGTCGGTTAAGTTAAAAGTACTTTGAATATTATCAATAGCTGTCGGAGACTGCTTCATCAGAAGTTGTAACGAAGAGTTTGTAATCATCGGCACACCGTAAGGGGACCGTAAGAAGTCATCAACGTCCTGGGTGATGGTTGAAAGACCAAGATAGTACTTTCGTCCGCGTTTAGCGAGCATGAAGAGGAATGACGCAGTGTCATCACTTTTCATCATCCACCATGCCTCGTCAATTACCAGAAGTCGTTTTACGATACGACGACGAATAGCTCCCCAGATATGGTGTGTGATGATGTACATCGCAACCGTCTTGAGCTCATCCTCCATATCACGTAGAGAAAAGACTACAAATTTCTGGTGTATGTCTACGTTGGTTGGTTTGTTCATAAAGCCAGACCAGGTACCGGTAGTGTACTTTTGTAGTCGAGAAACAAGTGAACCACTTCCTTCCATACCAGCAAGTACCATCTCAAAGTCTGAAAGTAGAGGAGATTCGAGGTTGCTAAAGTCTGCTGTTCCGGTGATGTCTTTGAGTGAATATGTTTCCACAATTGCTTGGTCGATGAGTGTTTCTTCTTCAGGTGAGATACCGCCGAGCATCAGTCGAAACAGTCCGATAAGCTCAATGATGTGTGAGCGCAATACATCCTCAGGGTTTTCGTCTTCTTGTGGATTTGGTAAGTCAAAAGGATTGATGTGGTGAGAAGAAGAAAGAGAGATGTTAAAGAATCGTCCTCCTGTTGCTTCTGCGAGATATTCGTACTCTTTCTCAGGGTCAATCACAATCACTTCAGTACCAAACATGAGTGATCGGAGTATCTCAAGCTTTGTCGTGTACGACTTCCCCGCTCCAGAGGTTGCGAAGGTAACTGAATTGTAGTTGGTGAGTTGATAACGATCAAAAAGTACCAACGAAGAATTGTGTCTATTGATACCGTAGAGAATCCCTGTGTCAGAAGTAAGGTCAAAAGAAGTGAACGGAAAGAAACTTGAAAGAGGTGACGAGTTGAATTTGCTGTGTACCAGGAGTTGATCGTCCATGAAAGGCAAAACACTTTTAATACCTTCTTTTTGTTCAAACTGCGCAGGCTTTATATAAATCAATCGTGAGTCGAGGATACTCTTTATCTCGCGTTCAGTTTTATTTAAAGAATCGAGGTCTGCACTGTAGACCGTAAGATACATGCCAACGTTAAACAGTTTTTCTTCAGCTTGCTGTAGTTTGTCGCGGAGATCTTCAAGGTTTCGGAAGGCAGCTTCTAGCTGGGGGTCACGTACCATTCCCTTTTCTGCCCGTACATTGATCTGACTTTGCACTTCGGCAACCTTCTTTTGGAATTTCTTCAATGTTTCTGCGGTGTCAATAGGGTGTATAAAAATAGAAACATCGATTTCTTTTTCAATATTTAAAATAGGTTCTAACCAGCCATCGTTCAAGTACCGAGGGTACGAGATAGTGAAAAAAGTCCGCGCATAGGTACCACTTATGTTTATGTTGCGTGGACTGACTTCAATACCTGAAGGCGCGAGGATGTCGTCAAGTGTCATCAAAGCATCAGAAATATCTCGAGATAAGTCATCTATCTCAGCAGTTGTTGTATTTTTTGGTTTTAGTAAGTCAAGAATTCCCATATGTATTTCTTTATTTTCGCAAGTTAGTCAACGGTATGCAAGAAGAGGTATACAGTACTTTTGTATTGTACCGCTTAATCAGGGTGCGGTGCTGAACTGTGGACGTCGCTGGGGTTAAAGATGTGGTAGTACAATTCTACCAGAGCTTCATCCTCAAGGGCGATAGTCCGCACCCCTACCCGGTTCAATCCTTGTTCTACCAAAGACGTACGTTGTTCAAGTTGAACCCGGTACTCTTCAAACTTCGAGTCTTCGATGGTTGCCGTCTTGGTTTTTCCGAACATTGCACCTATGTTTGACCCTATGTCTACCATTTGTGGTGAGTATGGAATGATAATAAAGAAATTTTTACTCATCACATCTACTTCAGTGGTAAACGTTTTAATAAATCCCATGTACTCACGTAACTGGATACGCATCAGATCGTTATCTTGTATAGGTTCACGTTCACGAAGTTGTGCAAGGTATGGTTCTATATCAAGGCGACGTGATTGAATGTAAATTTGTAGCGCAAAATCAAGCGTGTTTAAAAAAGATTGGAACTGCCCAAGGATTGCTCGTTGTTCATCCAGCGACTTAAGCGCGAAGTTGACTGATGATGCAAGTAGGACACTACACATGCGCCCATCTTTAAAGATGACCACATTTTGTTTAATGTTTCTAATAGGTACGAAATCTTGTGTTGTTTTTTCTTTTTTGGTTGCCATATTGTTGTAACTATTCACTTTTTTGCATTGCACGCAATTCTAACTCTCGAGCAAGCGAGTTGATGCCACCAGGACTTTTTTTCGGTGCTAATACGGGCATTAGGTCTTCAGAGGTATGATTTTCAGCTCTGTACACATTTTGTTTTGCCCGTCGCCATTTGTAGATTCTTTCTGAACGATAAAAGTTAAATATAGACTCTAAGAATTTAGAAAAAGGTCTATTGTTCACGGGGTAAAATGCAAGAAGAAATGAAAGTCCACCCACAGGTATTCCTATAATCAAAAAGATAACCACATGCATAGTTATAAAGGTAATAGCCGCAACACTCACTCCCCCACAAAGGTAAATGAATTGTCTCCAGGTAAAAGGACCGAAGATCTTGTCTTCTATTTCGATAAATTGAGGAACCTCAAATCGCATGTAAGTATTATAGCGCGACTTTGATGGAGTTTGCTATGTAGGTTGTATAAAAGACTGTGAGCTACGCTCACAGTCTTTTATACAACCTACTTTTATTGCTGCTGATCTTCCACATATGTGGGCATGTCAGCAAGTTTTGGCTGTCTCTTTAGTAGGTCGTCTTGTGATGCACCGCGGATAATTGCTTCAGTGTGTGCTTGCGCGCCTGCTGAATCAGGATACTGTCCTCGGTATGCACCGTATCCATGGATACGGTCAATAGGTTCTGCAGATACCTCAGGTGCAGCTGGCTGTTGGGCTGGTTCTGGTTGTGTGGGGATATGGGTCGGGATAAAACTTTGTGGTTGTTGCGTAGGAAGGTTTGGTGGTGTTTGTGATGCAACAGGTTGTGCAACTTGCTCGGGTTGTCTTTGCATTGCTATCTGAGGCTGTGGAGGAGTGACGGGTTGTTGCTGAATTGTCTGCGGTGCAACAGGTTGTTGAGGTGCTGCGGGCTGTGTCGGTATTGATTGAGGTACGGACTGTGCTTGTGGTGTCACAGGTTGTACAGGCACTGGCTGTGCTATAGGTTGTACCTGTTGGGGTACGGGTTGTAAAGGAGCTGTGGGAACTGTTGGTTGCTGAGGAACCTGAGGCTGTGCAACAGGAGCTACTTGAGGCTCAGGTATTGCAGTTGGCTGTGGATCTCCGGCCATAGCTCGAAAAACCTCCGCCCGCGCTTCTGCGGGCATAGCTGCTTGGAAGGGTTGCTGTTGAGGCGCAGCATTCTGAGGAGTTTCGACCTCAGCTTGCTCCCGTGCAACTACTGGGCTAAGAAATTCTATAAGTTCACTTGTGATTTGTAGTGATTGTTGAGGTGTTATATCTAACTGAGTTTGCAGTAGTATAGGCAAATCTTTTGTTTTGTAGAATCCGAGAATAGTGTCGCCAATAATTTGATATGTTTCCTTCTTGTCATAATCGGGAAATTTTTTCTCCAATGTCGCAGATACTACATCACTAATGTACAGTGTCCTAGTCACCTCATCTGCCTCACGGTATTTAGCTATTCTGTTTTCTTCCGTTATTTTTATCATGTTGGATACCGTTGTCCTGCATTATTCTTGCTAAACCACTTTCTCCATTCGTCCCCTTGCGTGGTTCCTGCAGGGAAAGCCCCCTCAATATTTTGACGAATAAGTCGTCTGTCAGTATCCTCGATACCATCATCATCCACTATCTTTGTAAGAATGTTTTTATTTAAATACTGAACAGAGTTTGAATTCGTAAGTATATCTTTTGGCAATTTAGATCTTTCAGTGTCATTTTTAAATTGATTAAATATTGCTGACGGACTCCCTCCACTATGGCCATTAAACACAGCAACCAAATCATCAGCGCGCTTCTTCTTCAGATATCTTTTTTGTGTCGGCGTTAAGTCTTTCCAGTCTTCAATTTGTTTTGAAGTGAGCCTCGCAGCATTGTCATGAGCAACATCAAACCCAATGGTTTTTAATTCTGAAGAATCTGCCTTGTGAATAACATCTTCCAAAGTACTGCCAGGTCCAGAGCCGTGTTCCACGACAAGATTATCTGAAACTTGGGTCTTCCTTGCTTTAGACAACTTATCTTTAATCTCAGGAGAAGCATCGGACTTCATTATCTCCTTCATTTTATCATCACTAATGGATCCAGCATTTGCAATTAACGCTTTACGTCCTTCTTTTGTCTTCGTCATTTCAACTAGATCAGAACCCACTGCTTTTGCAACAGCAGTTTCGCGCTCAATTGGTGTGCTAGCACTAATGATTGCTTGTTGTGATTTGTATGCATTATGTGCTGTCTCGGCCCGCGCACCCGCAGTCTTACCCGTGTCTTTTCTTTCTTGGAATGAGCTGGCTCCCATATGATTTTTTTTCATACCAGCTTCTGCACGTGTGCGCCGCCATTGATCTAGCGAAGTTGATGTACCTGTTCTCTTTTCCCTGGCATTTATATTGTCTATTGTTTCTTGGTGTTGACCACCACGGTACGCAGACCATGCCCGACCCGCACCTCTTCCTGCTCCACCTCCTACTTTCCCCCCAGCGTACCTAGCAGCTCCTGTTGTCAGTTTACGTGACATCTTGTCTGCAAACATCATGGAACTTCCTGCACCAGCATCACTCATTATTTTTGATACTCTAAATGCTGCGAACATAAACCCAATCCCTACAGCGTAGAGTATGAAAGAGTTAAACCCTGTTCCGTTGAGAAAGTAATCAGCAAATCCACTACCTGAAGTAACTTCTGCACCACCGTCCTTTAGACCCTCCTTTATTTGAACGAGGGCATAGAGGGTGACATATAGCATGAAAATAAATGCAGGAGCATAGAAGCAGTATGAGAGAAAACCTTGCCACCATTTGGTGCCAAACTTTTTCCACTGAGGAACAATCCATCCTAAGAACATTAGTGGTGAAAAAATCATGTATATAGTTATAGCGATGAATCGAGCAAAAAGCATCAGAGCCCCATACGCAAGTACAAAACCAGTAAGACCAAGGAAGAAAAGCATGAAGATTGAAAATACGACGGTATGTGTCTCTTCTTTTGATCCTAAGTCTTGGTTAAACCAGCTTCCGAGTGCAACAATTTCCAAAAATGCGCCAGCAATACTTCTGTCTTCAACCTTAATCAATGTTCCTGTAACGGAATAAGCTCCTTCCAGACCACCAATAGCGGTATTGTGTATAGCAACTGCAGTGAAATTCGATATGTCAACAATTACCTTTGTAAAATACAAACTAAAATTAATCAATAGTGCTGCAGCTATGAGCATCCCAAGCAACTTCTTGGTCCCGGAGTCTTCGGAGTCAAGAATGGTACGCAGCCCAATATACACTAAGCTAAAAATAAAGAGGATGTTGAATACATCACGTATTATTTCCCATAAGGCGTTGACCGCTCCCCCTAATGGCCCCAGGTAGAATTGTCCAAGACCGCGAACAAAGTGGTTGACTGCACCGTCAAATAGCTGGCCACCAATGGCAACAATTTTTCCACCTATACCAAGGGAGATTCCATAAATAAATCTTGCCGAGCCTGAGGGTTGGGTGCCTATAGTCTCAACAACAGCAGGAGGTGGATTTTTAGCAGCTCGCATTATTGCATCTTCGTAGGGGACTACCGGAGTGACAACAGGAGCAACAACTGGTGTTCCACCCCCCGGAGTACCTATAAGTGGGGCACGTTCATGTCCAGCAACATGATCAGCTTGAGCGAATGGAGCGAATATATTGGATAGAAATAAAATACATGTAAAAAACACGAATAACCTCAAAAAGAGATACTTATGCAAGTGCACTTTAATACCCATATCTTTCTTATTGTACCGCGAGTAGTGAGTAAAGAATTTGTTTTGTCACCATGTTGACAGGAGAAGGAGGTGTGTAGGAATACAGAAAATGGCAGCTGAAGGCTGCCATTTTCTGTATTTCCAGTTTTACGATTATATATTACATGCTGTAATAGCACTCCCCATATCTTTTCCTAACTTGTCTACTGATGCTGCGAGTTCATTTTTAATATATAACTCCAGGCGTACATTGTCAGTTACTGATTTTAATTCACTGTTCATTCGGGCATTGCTACCTATTGCAGGACTGCACTGCAGAGTCTATATCATTCTCTAATTTGTCTACCATCTGCGCGATTTCATTTTTGATGTACAGATCTAGTCGCACATTATCAATTTGAGTCTTTAAGGCGCCATCAGTCTTTAGTTTGTTGTACTTTTCAATAATTTCTAATTGTTCAGATGGAGTCTCAGCATCTTGGTATTGCGCACTCAAGGCGGTTAATTCTGCAATAGTTGATGACGATACAAATTGTTGTAATATAGAGATTTCTCCTGCAGTAACTAAACCGCGTGGCATGCGCACATTTTGTAGCTGGGCACAGGAGCTTGAAGCTTGGTTTTTCTGAAGGTCAGCTTCAGCTCCAGCTACGATGATAAGTACGTCACGTTGTAAGTCATAATGTTCCTCTTCATTTTCTATTGCTTTTAGCATTGGATCTAACCCACTGGTCCCTCCTCGCTCGTTACCAAGTGCATCAAGGTAGGATTGTGAACCGTCACCAAATGAGCTGTCTGAGTACTGAGATCCTCCAAGACCAAGCAGCCCATTGATTCCTGTAATTGCTTGTTTCGCAAGTTGTGCAAAGAGCGCACTGATGATTTCGTTTACCTCGTCAGCTGCAATAAGTTCATCTTGTCCTGCACCAAGTGTTTTGTTGATTTGGTTAGCAATAACAGTACCAGGTGTGCTGATGTTACAGTTTTTCCCTGAACCATTGGTGTCGTCACACACCTTAAATGAGAGGAATCCATCACCCCAGTCAAGTTCTTTAATAGCCTGCCCTTGTTCATTAACAATTCGTGCATGCATCTCTGCCTCAGCTGCAAGGTAAGCACCTGTTGGTGTGTTAGAAGGGTTTTGCGTCACCTCAAACCAGCTGTCCCAACCTCCTTGACTGAAACTCCCATTTAAGAATCCCTCCACGTTATCTGTGACATCGCTTAAGGTACATTGTGCTTCACTTGCGAAGTCTTCCCCGCTGCTTTGCGCCTGGTATGTTTCAGCAAGAGCAATTTTTACATCCAGCTGGAATGGACTACATAGGAAGTTGAGTGCTGGATCGTTGTATATGAAGTCCCCCACTACTTGGTCTGCGGCGTCTTGCAAGAATTGACCAAGGTCGGTTACAAACGCTGGGCTCCCCTGGAATCCTGAGTTAATCCAGGTAAGGATACTCTGAGTCATGCTTTTGAGAACCATCTTCGCTAGTCCGTGAAAGATAGGGTCAAGTGTAAATTCTTTTATGAAAAATGCTTCTTGGATTCCTGCAGTAATTGCGTTTGATGCTGCGCTGAGTGTTTCTTGAATGGTACCGCTCCCTCCAACAACAAAAACTGCATCGCCAATTCCAAAGAGTGCTTCCGCCTTCTGGACTTCCCCCTGAGGGGTCATTGGTGTGAGTGCGATAGTGCTTGCCATAAGTACAATCATAAGAAGTGCACTTACGTTTGTTTGTATTACTTTAAAAAATTTACTCCACATACGCTATTGATTATCTGTGTTAATACCAATAAGTGAATAGACAGCTGACCCTTCGTCCCATTGTGCGTCATGCTTCAGTAGCGCTGTGTACATATTTACAATAGAAGCATAGAGTCCCGCAGCATCATCCTGGTAGCGCTTGAGACGCAACAATGCATACATTGGATCTTCAAAAGCAGTTTGCATGGCAGTTATGTCTGCGATGAGTGCTTGGTAGGTGTTGAGTAAGTTCAAATGTTCAGTTTTCATTACCTCTGGAACGGCAAGCTTTTGTGTTTCTTCTAAAAGGCTTGTATATACGGCTATATTATCATTAAGCTTCACGAGCCCTTCTGCACTTTGTTCTCGAAGTGCTCTCTCGAGAATCTTCGCCTCGTTTTCAGTCGCATGTGTGGAGTACGTATCGATAATAATTGCAACATCTTCTCCATATCGGCTCAGCGCTTCTATAGAGTTGTTGCTTGAGATAGTAATGTCTTTCCCCTCAAGAAGGACATCTCTTGCTTCACGCGCGAGTGCCTCACTTGTCTGTAGTACGAGTTCTTCTGGTGTATCACCGAATTCCCCGTAGTTTTCGTTACGAACCATCTCTTCGAAAAATTCTAACGCAAATTGGTCTGTCAGAGTTTCAGGGGCGGTGTAGGCAGTTGTGGTCCCAGAGATATTCATTGCCTCTGTTACTAACAAAGCTTCCTGCCAGTCAGGTACTCCATCATTATTTTTATCAGTAACTGCAATTGCAGTTCGTTCAGGAGCTGCGGTCACTACAGCAACGTTGTGTACAACGGGGACAGATTCGACTGACCATGAACGTATAAAGAGTGCACTTGAGATAAGTAACGCTCCAATGAATAACGCTCCTGCAATTCTGGTTTGTGGATTTGACATATATATATGTATACATAGTTAGTATACCAGCATGGTTGTTTGTATATGCGTACATTATGTATAAAGCTGTGGTTAACCACTGCGCACTTTTAGTAGTACCTGTGCACAGCCTGTGTATTAACTGTGGGCAACGAGACTTTCAACCAAGATGAGCCATTTTTCCAGTGGCACGTCCTCAGCACGAATGGAAACAGGTATGTCGACTGTGGAAAAAGTGTGGGTAAGTAGTTCCCTATCGTATTGTTTTGTGAGGTTCCCTAGTAATTGCTTACGTTTTTGCCCGAATCCTAGGTGTAATATGTTGAAAAATAAGGATTCATCGATATCTTTAAAGTTGTTCTTGCTAATGTTCCGTATAGCGATAATACCTGAATCTACCTTAGGTGGTGGGGTAAAATGACCTCTGGTAACTGTCTTCACGTATTTTGGTGTTCCGTATGCTTGCACGGAAAGAGACAGGAGTGACTCCTTCTCTCCCTTCGAGATATTGCTCGTTGCTCGTTTGGCGACTTCTTTTTGTACCAAGTACACCAAATCGGTCGGTTGGATGGCAGATTCTAAGAACATGCGGAACAGTAACCCGGATAAATAATAAGGGATATTGGCAACGACTTTAAATGAATGGTTGGAGATGTGTGGCAGTTTTGCGAGGTCTAGTGTACGAACGTCTGTGTGATGAAGGATGAGGGTGCCAGAGGTAATTTCATCCTTAAAAGTTGTTTGAAGTGCCTCAATAGCACGTGTATCGGCTTCAAGAGCAACGACCGTAGCCCCACGCTTCAGAAGCTCATTGGTGAGTACTCCTGTACCGGGCCCTATCTCTAAAACGGTGTCATTGCTTGTTATATCGGCTGCATCACACATCCAAGAAGGCACCACTGCACTAGTTAAAAAGTGCTGCCCGAGAGATTTTTTTGCGTTAATTTTCTGTATGTCAGCCATATGTATGCCAAGAATATGTTAGATATGGTTTATATGCAACAAAAAAGGCAGGAAACGAAGTTTCCTGCCTTTTTTGTAGCTATATATCAGTCCAAGAAAACAGTTGCCTCATATCCTGAATTTTCACCACCACCTTGTGATCCGTCTGCTTCAACGTGCTCATTACTGATGTCGTTGAGGAATGAAGACGGTACATTGACGCGTTGTTGACCAAAAATCATTCGGACATGTGCGTAGGTAAGGAATAGTTTCTTCTCAGCTCGTGTGAGTGCTACGTAAAAGAGTCGACGTTCCTCCTCATGGTCTACTCCAGTATCGCCAAGACGTTCGTGTGGAAAGAGACCTTCTTCAAGCCCTGTAATAAATACATAAGGGAATTCGAGTCCCTTGGCTGAATGAATGGTCATAAGACGTACTGCGTCACTTTCTTCTTTCTCTTGCAGTTCGTCTTGGTCGCTTTGCAATGCTGCGTTTTCTATAAGTGCCTCAACTCCCTCTTCTGGTCCGAGTTCATCATAACGTATTGCAAGTGTTACAAGTTCCTGCAAGTTTTCCAGACGTGTCATGTCGTCCTCAGTTCCGTGTTTCCGTAAGTCTGCTTCAATCCCCGTTCGTTTGATAATAAATTTTAATGTTTCGGAAATTTTCTCTGTACGTGCTTGATCGCCGATGTCTCGCATCATTTCTTCAAAACGTTCAACCTTCAAAAGTGTCGCTCCTTTGAGTTCATCACGCTTCCCCTCAACCATCTTCAGCATGGTTACTTTTCCGATGCCGCGAGTAGGAACATTTACAATGCGAGCGATGTCTGCAGTTGAGCCAGGATTGAGTGCAAGGCGTAAGTACGAAAGTACGTCCTTCACTTCTTTTCGTTCAAAGAATTTTGTCCCTAACAGTTGGTACGGTACGCCGAAGTTTAGGAATGCTTCTTCAAGTACTCGAGACTGGAAGTTTGTTCTGTAGAGTATTGCGAACGAAGATGGCGACGCACCGTCACCCATAAGTTCCTTGATTTTCATCACAATATACTCAGCTTCGTCAGGTCCAGTATGTGCTGCGTGGAGTGTAATTTTTTCACCGTGTTGGTTTGAGGTGAAGACTGTCTTGGGGATACGGTTATTGTTCTTTTCAATAATACTGTTCGACGCTGCGATAATAGTCCCTGTTGAACGGTAATTTTCCTCTAAGAAAATAGTCTTTGCTCCCGGGAAATTATTTTCAAACTGCAAAACGTTTTTGATGTCAGCTCCTCTCCATGAATAGATGTTCTGATCCACATCCCCTACCACACAGATGTTTGATGCTTTTCCCGTAAGGAGTTTTATGATTGCGAATTGTACCTTGTTGGTATCCTGGTACTCATCCACATGAATGTATTGATATCGCTTTTGAAGCACTTCAAGCACAACCGGATATGACTCAAGCAGATGCAACGTCTTAAATAGAAGGTCATCAAAGTCTAGGGCGTGTTCTTCTTGCATTGTTTTGTCGTAGTACTTCCATACTTCTGCACATACTTTTTCTGGGTAGCTCGATGCGTCCTCAAGGTATTGTACTCGGGTAATTGCATCTCCCTTTGCGCGCGAAATCATTGAGAGCATTTTCCGCGGTTCAAATTCTTTTGTTGTATGTCCCGCTGATTCAATAGCTTTCTTAATCGCACGATTACTATCGGCACGGTCGTAAATAATGAAGTGCCTACGGAGATTGAGTGTCTGGTGATGTTCTCGCAAGATACGCACACCCAATGAGTGGAATGTCGTTACGGTAGGTAATGAGTCAAACCCCGCACGTTCTGATGGTGCATGTTTCTTTATGAGTGCATGTACACGTTCACGCATTTCTTTAGCTGACTTGTTGGTAAACGTCACTGCAAGAATGTTGTGTGGCGCAACGCCTCCTAAAATAAGGTGTACGATGCGGTGAGTGATGACTCGGGTTTTTCCCGAACCTGCTCCAGCGAGCACTAAGAGAGGTCCTTGTATAATTGTTACTGCTTCTTTTTGTGGGTCGTTCAACCCTTCAAGGTGTGCATCGTTGGACATAATTGTCCGTTACTATACCATGCCAAAAACTAAGTACGAAAAGTATAATGTTATTATGCCACATAAATTTTACACAATAAAAAAATATATCGTCAATACCTCTAAAATGCCTTAAAATAGCCGTTTTAGGGGAACTTTTCCACCATAAGGGAAAAGTGCAATACGTCAATTGACCCTGTGGGTTGTTTTAGTATGATTATGTACATACCGAAATTGGTATACGTGTAAGGAGAGCGTATGACGCTCTTTTTATTTGAAAGAACATTTCTGTAACGGATGCAACAAGGCGGTGAGACCATAACCAAAAAAGTATTAAACAGACTACACAAGACTCTGATCCCTCAAATATGACACACTCTGATGAGTGTACAGATCAGAATACATATAAAGATTCGCACGTGACTACACGGGCTACCATTCTTGTAACGGAATTCCTACCGCTATTGGCAATTTTACTTATTCCCGCTTCAGTACACGCTGGAGTTTTTTCATCTCTAGTAGGATTGTGGACTGATGAGGTTGTTGAAGAACGAACTGTTGAAACGTTTGATTATTCTGCACGATATACTCCCCTGTTAAGTGCGACACTGAATCCAGACCCACAAAAAGCAGTTGGTGGTGGTGATGTGACGGTGGAAAACGGTGCACTTGTCTCAACAGGTCCCGTTGGTGCCGATGAGATTGCTGCCTCAAATAGTGGTGGTGGTGAGATTAGCGTATATGTTGTACGAGAAGGTGACGCACTCTCACAGATTGCAGAAATGTATGGTGTAACAACCAATACAATCCTCTGGGCAAACGATATTACCAAAGCATCAGGTATTCAACCTGGTCAGACATTGGTTATCCTTCCTATTGTGGGGGTACGACATGAAGTCGCTAAAGGTGAGACACTTGGCTCAATTTTGAAAAAGTATGATGCAGACTTAGAAGAGGTACTTGAATACAACAATCTTGCTTCAGCAGACCAGCTTTCAGTTGGTGATGAACTTATGATTCCTGGAGGTGAGATCAATATTCCACGGAGAGTTGCACATGCTGCACCGACTAAGTCTACTGGGGCAACTGGTGGTGGTGGATTTTCACACCCCGTCCCTGGTTCAGTACGAACACAGGGTATTCATGGTTACAACGGTGTAGACCTCGCAGGTAGCTACGGTACTTCTATTCGTGCTGCTGCAGCAGGTGAAGTTATTATTTCTAAGCCAAGCGGTTGGAATGGAGGTTACGGTCAGTATATTGTTATTCGACACAATAACGGAACACAGACACTCTACTCGCACTTGAGTAGTAATTCAGTTGGCGTTGGTGCTTATGTGTCCCAAGGACAGGTTATTGGAGGGATGGGGTCGACAGGAAAGAGTACGGGGAATCACCTGCACTTTGAGGTGCGTGGCGGCCGCAACCCCTTTTAATATAAAACCTCTAAACGAGCGAATCTCTTCGCTAGTCTGCGTGAAATAATTTTCAACGTACCACCAAGTACGCCTCAAATTATTTCACTTGCCCGCCTCGACCTTCATCTCGTTTAAAAATTTTCATACGAATACAAACTGACCGGTACGCTTCACGTACTGGTCAGTTTGTATAAAGAATGGTTCGAATCCTCAACATGCCGCATCATCGAGCTAGCACGAGATGCTATCTAATTAACTTAAAACAAAATCACGTGAAACAAGGTGATTTTGTTATAATGGGTTTATGAAAAGGCTAAAATTTAGTCCGGAGTTGTGTGAACAGATTATGGATGGGACGACATCTATTTGCCGCGCTTTTTCTCATCTGATGTTGTATTAAAAAATAATAGTGATGGAACATTTAAAAATGTGACGGATGCCTCCGGGTTAGGAGATACAACATTTCAATCAAGTAATGCAAAGTGGATTGATATTGATGGAGATCTTGATTTATACATTACAACGCATAATGAAAATAATTATTATCTTTACGTAAACGGCAAGTTTTCTGAAGAGTCAGAGGAAAGGTACTTTGAGGCTACAGTGTAATAAAACAAGTACTAAAACAGCTTCTTAGCTCAGATAGACACTTCTTATCTAGGTATTATCTCTATCTTAGATCTGGTATATGGACATCAGATTACTCCGTAATAAAGGTGATTCTAGAGAGTGTTGTATGGATAAAATATAAGCGGTCCGAATTAACGGACCGCATTTTGTTCTATCTCTGGTAGTTACTTAAGCTGCGAGAAAGAATTCTCCTCCTTGCTCACTTTCTGTGTATCCCTTTTCTCGCCAAAAACTTTCTGCAGTTTCCTTCACGTTGCTTGCAGTGACCATGCGGTCAGTTTCTTCTGCGAATTCATGGATAGCTTCAAGAACACGTCCCCCAAACCTTGGTTCATGTGCTTCAATATTGCGTATCTCGAATATTCCATCGGTGATAACAAAATCTAAAGTGACTGCATCAGTCTCGATTTGATAGGTATCCTCAAATAGTTCTGGTACAAACTCTTGGTTGGTATGTTCTGAAAGCATATGGATAAAAGCATCACACTCAGTGTTGTTCATTAGTTCCCCCTGCAACCCAAATTTTTCCATAGCCAAAAGTATAATTTTTTTTGAATAAAACGCAACTAGACTTTTACCCTATATTGCAATGCTTCGTAGGCGTGCACATGTCCAGTGGAGAGTTCTTTGGCTTACATCAGTATATAAACAAGTGCCCTACTTTTGTAATTATATCCTGTAGTTCTTTATCTGATATTATACCAATTTTTCGCTCAGACGTTTTTGAGATAGTGTTCGTATTTGAAAGGTGATAACTTCTGAATCAATTTTCAGCTTGTTTGTGTTTGTTTTCTCTAGAATAGTGCAGGTCGAAAAGTTTTTTACCTTACTTGAAAGTGGACACACAATACATACAGGAAGATGTTCGTTCATTGTATTTCCGGAGATGATAACAACAGGGCGTTTGCCTGATTGCGCAGATCCTTTTGTTGAGTTTAGATCTGCCCAATAAATGTCCTTTTGCAAAATTTTTATCATGAAGTTACTATTTCATGATAGTCATCCATTCCCCATTCTGATAAATCTAATGTTTGTTTGTCTTTAGTCGTACGCTTAAAATCTGATTGCATCTGTTTCCGTATTTCTTCTGCGCGGTATTTGGTGAGTGCTTCCTCAAGGATTGCTCGACGTGTCTGTTTTGTTGCACTAGCATGTTTTGTCATCCAAGTAAGTAGTTGCGGTGAAATAGTGCTTGTAAATGTAGATGTTTTCATATACGTCCATATTGTACGTATAAACTACACGTGTCAATATTTACACCTTAACTCTGTACTGCAACGCTTCATACACATGAGCTAGTTCGATATGTTCGGCATTATCTAAATCAGCAATAGTGCGAGCTACCTTTATGACGCGGTGATAACTGCGCGGAGAGAGGTTTAATTTCTCTGAAGAAGTACGGAGGACTTGTTTTACTTCGTCGGAGATTGCGACTGTTTCGTCGAGGTCGCGAGCGGACATTTCTGCGTTGGTGCGGACGCCGCGGTTTTGTAGGCGTGCGAGCATTTGTCCACGTGCTGCTTTTATCTGTTGTCGGGCGTTGTCAGTCTCTCCCTCATTCACGTCGGTACTGGTAAGTGTGTCGTAGTCGACATGAGGTACCTCAAGCCAGAGGTCAATACGGTCGAGAATCGGGCCGGAGATTTTTCCTTTGTATGTGTCGAGCATTGCGCCTGCAAAGTCGGTAGTACCATCTTCACTTCCTCGGTAAGGATTCATTGCAGCAATTAAAATAAAATCTGCAGGAAATAGAGCGGTACCTTGCACACGAGAGATGGAAACAATTCGGTCTTCAAGCGGTTGTCGTAATGCATCAATAGAACGTCGTTCAAACTCAGGGAATTCATCGACAAACAGCACTCCTTTATGAGCGAGTGTCACCTCCCCAGGTTTTGGATGGGTACCACCTCCCACAAGTGATGTGTGCGAAGCAGTGTGATGCGGTGCGCGAAATGGCGGCTGCGATGAGACCTCACTTTTGAGTTCTCCCGCGACTGAATGAATTGCAGTGACTTCAAGCGCTTCTTCTCGAGACAGTGGTGGCAAAATTCCTTGGAAAGCTCGAGCGAGCATCGTCTTCCCTGTTCCGGGTGGTCCAACCATGATTACGTTGTGTCGACCAGCTGCCGCAATGAGTAATCCACGCTTAGCACTTTCCTGTCCTTTGATGTCTTCCATGCGTGTGAGACCGTCAGTCCACTCTTCAGGAATTTCTGTGATGTCTTGTAGTGGGAGTGATGATTTTAATTCTTCGTTTGTAGTGATGTGCTTAATGACCTCTTGTAACGTATGTGCACCATAAATATTGATACCTTCAACAAGCGCAGCCTCTAGAGCATTTTCAGTTGGCACAATGATTTCACTGCATCCATATGCTTTAGCAGTTTGCACAATGGGTAGTACCCCACGCACTGGACGTAACTCTCCATTGAGTGAGAGCTCACCAACATACATACGTTTAGTTTTGTCCGCAACAACTTCCTCTGCTGCAATAAGGTATGCAAGTGCGATAGGTAAATCAAAAAGTGGACCTTCTTTTTTGATGTCTGCAGGAGCCAGAGAAATTATAATCTTGTGGTTCTTACTCTTAGGTGATTTAAAACCAGAATTTTTTATAGCTGCACCGACTCGGTCTTTTGCTTCTTCGATTGCTTTACCAGGAAGTCCAACGATAGAAAAAGAATGCAGACCTCGTGAGAGGTCTGCTTCAATAGTAACTGGTGTTCCTCCAGTTACGCTTCCTTGTGCTGTGTGTGTAATTGCAACTGCCATACATTTTTATGCAGGAAGATTTGTTTCGTCATTAATGTGTTCTTTATTCGTTCGAGCTGCAGGGTTTGCACGCAGTCTGTCTTCTTCAATTGCATCTCCACAAATTTCACAGATACCGTATTTTCCACCTTCTATTTTTAGTAATGCTCGGTTGATGTTGTTGAATCTCGTTTCAAGTGCAGAGAGTGTAGCTCGGCGCTCTTGCCAATCTTCACTACGATCAGCTGCGATGTTCTCGTCAGGTTCAGAATCAACCACCTCACCTGGAGTGGCAATCCAGTCTTCGGGAACTTCTGGGTTATGAATACCGAGTTCTTTTAAATCATGAGTAATCTGTAACAATTCCTTTTCGAGAGCTTCTTCATATTGTATGTGGTCAGTCATAGACAATAGTATACCGTATTCAAGAACTCTGCTTATTTGATAAGGGGGATGATTGCGTTGAGTGTATCACTATCGCTGGTAATCAGAATGAGATTTGGTTGCACAAAGGAATAGAGAATCCTTTCAATGTTTGCAGTATCCACAAGGACACGAGCACTCTTATTTGCAATAACGGTGTCTCGGAAGAATGCAGGACGTATCTGTGTCTCAGTCCGTGCATATGGATCGTATGACTCAGTCACTGGATCTCCAAACAAAGGAGATAAGTCTTCACTCAAAACAGGTTCCCATGCAAGCATGCCAGCAAATGCGGTGTCAAAACTGGTCACACTCATAAGCACAAAAGGTTTTGCACCGTTATAGCTTCCAAAAGCAATGTCGTTTATTGACCTCGTGAACGATCCCGGTGCACGTAGTTGTAGTGCAAAGAGAAGCTCTTGCACATCAGTAGGGTGACTCTGGCCAGTTTCGTCAGTGACAGTTGGGTATATCTGTATGGTCTCATTTGCTGCGAGTGACTCGTTGAGAATTGTGGTGAGGGTACCTACTTTTGTTTCCTCAAGTGGTATAGGAATCTGGATGTTTACTGCAAAGAGGGATGGAATACGTATCACCACTGCCTCTTCAGTAGCTGTGGAACTCGTGAACCAGTACACGCTTGTACCAATACCTAATAAGGAGGCACCTATGATCACTAGTAGGTAAACATATATCGGTACTCTAGATACGGAGGTAACTGCTGGTTTAAAGGTTCGTTTTTCTTGTGGAACTGATTCACTAACAGCTGCCATTCTGGGGATAAAGCTGTCGAGGTCAGTAACGGGAAGCATTCTCTCTAGAGATGTTGATGGTTCATCTGGTGTCAGTGACGTAACGACTTCCTCTGTGTACACCGGCATTTCTTCCGCAGTTTGTGTTTGTATTGGTTGGGTATCAGGAAGGGTTATGGGAACAAACTGAGGTGTCTCATATGCGGGTATTTGCTCGATAACTTCTGTAGGCAGTACTACCTGATCTGTTTGTAGGAGTTCATTTACCTGTGGTTCTTCCTGGTGTGGAACCGTTGGTGGAATTTCAGCAGTATAATTTGGAACAAAAGAATCGGTAGCTTGAGTATCTGATGTTGGTCGTGATGCCTGTTGGATAAGAGGAATAAAGATATCTGCGTTCTCTGCTATCTCCCTTTCCTCAGGATAGACATCTTCGTTTACTGTCTTAAGGGTTGCATAACTTTCCTCAAGTTCATCAGCAGTAACAGAAGGCCACTTTGATTTATCTGAGATCGTTTGTTTTCTGGTTACTACCACATTGTGTGGCACTAACTGCTCGACAACCTCCACAGAAGTTTCCTCTGTAGATTCCCATTGTTCTTCTGGTACTTCAGTAGGTTGGGTTGCAGATACCAAATCTTGGGCGAGTATTTCAACTCCTGGGATAGTTTGCGTTCGTACAGTTTCAACCTCATGAGGTATCGTAGATGTATCTTGCAGAGCTTCTACCATTGGTTGTGGAACTTCAGGACCATAGTCAACTTCTTGTGGAGTAGGAACAAGGTGTTCAATAACCTCTAGAGGAGCAATTGGTTCCGGTTCCCAGTGCACCTCAGGTACTGGTGGAATTTTCATTTCAACTACTTGAGGAACTTCAATTACAACTTTTTCTGCTGGCAGCTGTTGTTGCGTCTGAGGTAAATTTATTTCATCTGATGCAATAAATGATGGGGCTGAAATTTCAGATACCTGATTATTTGTAGTGGTTACTACTGTATCTGCAGATGTGTCACTTTCAGTGATTTGAATATCAGCCTTAGTAGATTCCCGTGAAGTTTCAACTTGTGGTGGTACCTGGGTAATGTCTGTTTTTGCTACTTGCTTCTTTGGTACTACAGACAGTTGTGGAGGTGGAGGTATCTTAGTGACGGGAGATTTAGAACCCCCTAATTCTTTTTCTGGAATAGGTGTAACAGAAGGTTTTGCTGATTGCGTTAAAAAATCATCAGAAGATTTTCCCTCAACTGGAAAGTTTTTGGTGTGTGTTTTTTTAGCATCATCCTTTTTTGGAATAGAAACAATTTTCGGAGGTGGAGGTATCTCCTTTTTTGGGACAGGAATAGGTGGCAGTTCCTTTTTCATTTCAACCGCGACCACCTCTTTTGACGAAGTATTTTGTTTCTGTGCATTTTTTACTACCTGTAAAACCTGTGATTGTGCTGCAGTTTGTGATGTTTCATATTTATCTAAAGCATTTGTGTGACCACCTTCTAACCATGAATGGGTAGCAGCAACTAAATCAGGAAATAGTTTATGTCGCTCTATTCGGTCACTGATGATAGTAGCGTCACCAAAGTCACTACTAGTCACTTCGTGTACAGTATCACTATCGGTTAAGTGCGACTTTTTAGATGCTACCAACTTGGCACTTTCAATATGTTCCTCGATACCCCTTGGGATTTTTTTCTGCGTTGGGGGTGCAGGGATTACATTTTTGGATTTATTCTTCAGAAAGTCATCAGCAGTTTGCTGCATTACTTTTGAATGTTCTTTAAATTTATCTACCTCCGCACTATGTGTGTTCTTTTTTACCACCCCTTCATTCGCATCTGGGTCGGTATTGTGAACAGTAACAATACTCCCTTTTTCAGAGGCGGTAACTCGCTTGTCTTTAGTTCGTACGTGATCAGCACCCCTCTCCTTCTTTGGTACTACAGACAGTTGTGGAGGTGGAGGTATCTTAGTGACGGGAGATTTAGAACCCCCTAATTCTTTTTCTGGAATAGGTGTAACAGAAGGTTTTGCTGATTGCGTTAAAAAATCATCAGAAGATTTTCCCTCAACTGGAAAGTTTTTGGTGTGTGTTTTTTTAGCATCATCCTTTTTTGGAATAGAAACAATTTTCGGAGGTGGAGGTATCTCCTTTTTTGGAATGGGTTTTAAATTTTTTGTACTTTTGATTTGAGGTACCTCACCAAGCTTCTCTTTTTTTAAAGATGGAATTTTCGTTGATGTTCCCAAAAGTGAATCAGTAACCTGTTGTACAGATGCTGGCTCTTTTTTTAGTTTTGGTGTAGATGTTGTCTTCGTTCCTCGGGCACGGGCAACATCGTCGTCAAAAGTACGAATACGTGAAATGGAATGATCCCCCGCTTTTTGCATACTGTATAGTATCGCATGGTTTATTTATCTTTCTAAGATGTGTTGTATACAGCAGTAGCGGTCACTTCGTGCCCGCTACTGCTGTATAGGTTTGTGTGAAGTCTAAATCCTCTGCTTTATGGTCGCTCAGGTGCTGTAATACCCTTCTTTTGCGCAAATTCAGGGTCTATTTGCTTGATAGAGAGACCTATTTTTCCGTCATCAACTTTTGAAATTACCACATCAACCACTTCACCCTCGGTAAGTATTCCATCCATTTTTTCAATCCTGAATGGAGCAATTTCTGAAATGTGAATCAATCCTTCATTTTGGTCATCAATTTTTGCAAATGCACCAAAGTCTACTACTCGTGTAATAGTGGCTTTCATCTTTTCTCCTACTTCATATACTTTAGTAAGTAGAGCAATTTTTTCAGCTGCGATGTGCGCGGTACCGTTCTTTCCTGTAATAAAAACGGAACCGTCATCCTCAATAGAAATTTCTTCAACACCTGTGGATTCCTTAATCGCATTGATAGTCTTTCCACCTCCGCCAATAACTAAACCAATTTGATCGGGAAGAATCGTAAGTGTCACAATTTCTGGCGCCCGTGGTGAGATATTTTCTCGTGCTTGTGCAATTTCTGCTTCCATCACATCAAGAATTTGTAATCGAGCTAACTTCGCTTTCTCGAGCGCTTCACCTAATATTTTTACTGGAATCCCTTCTACTTTCACATCCATCTGAATTGCTGTCACACCTTCTCGTGTTCCTGCAACCTTAAAGTCCATGTCACCGTGCTCATCTTCAGGACCCTGGATATCGGTTAATAGTGCATAATGTTCTGCATCTTGCATCATGAGTCCCGATGCGATACCTGCAACAGGTCGCTTGATTGGTACTCCCCCATCCATCAGCGCGAGTGTTGATGCACACGCTGAACCCATTGAACTAGAACCATTTGATGCCATTGTCTCTGACACCAATCGGATCGTGTATGGAAATTCACTTTGAGTCGGAATAACAGGAATGAGTGCTTTTTCAGCTAGTGACCCATGTCCAATCATTCGACGATTAAATCCACCCACACGCCCTGACTCACCTACTGAAAACGGCGCGAAGTTATAATGATGAATGTATCGCTTTTTTGTATCCTGGAATTCGATTGTATCAACCAGTTGTGCAGACTCTGGTCCAGCAAGTGTTAACGCAGTGAAGATATGAGTCCCTCCTCTGTAGAAAATACCTGAACCATGCAGTACTGGTGATACGGCTCCTGCTTGTGCGTATAACTCTCGCACTGCATCCATGCTTCTTCCATCTGCTCGCTTCCCATCTTCAAGTGCACCTCGGTGCAGTTCCGTATCAACCTCGTCTTCGAAGAATGCTTCCGCATGAGCAGTGTTCACCTCTTCTTCCAATTCTTTCACTTTATCAATAAACGAATCTTTTAATTCATGGATATGGTCTTTTCCAGCACGGTCTGAGAATAGTACTGAAGTCAATTGGGATTTGAATTCATTTGTGAACAGGGTGTGTACTGCATCTGATAGTTGTGGAGGAGTGTATACTTTTTTCTCTACACCTATTTCACTTACTATTTCTTTTTGGAATACTTCAAGTTTCTGGTGTACTGCAACACTTGCCTCAAATAGTGCGAGGATGTCTTCCTCAGATGTTTCAAATGCTGCTGTCTCAACCATGTTGATGTTGCCATCTTTTCCACAGGTAAGAACCTCTTGAGTAATCTCTCTCCCCTCACGTTGTTTGTAGGTCGGGTTAATAATTACTTCTCCGGTCTTTGCGTGTTGCACTATACGCACCGCACCAACTGGTCCAGCCCAAGGGATGTCAGAAACGCTAAGGGCTAACGATGCACCAATGACACCAAGTACATCAGGGTCATCCTCACCTAGCGCCAGCACAGTTACCACCACTTGGATGTCGTTACGCATTGATTGGTCAAACAATGGCCGGATGGTTCTGTCGATGATACGTGCCGAAAGTACTGCCTCATCACTTGGGCGTCCTTCACGACGCATGAACCGACTCCCGAGTATTTTTCCTGCTGCATAGAATTTTTCTTCAAATTCTACTGACAATGGAAAGTACGGCATGTTACTTGTGCGCGATGACATCACTGCGGTCACGAGAATCGCTGTTTCTCCAAGTCGGAGGATGACTGAACCATTTGCTTGGTTGGTAAGGTCAGTAAATTCAGCGGTTAAGATTTTTCCTCCAATCTCCACTTCAAAGGTTTTCTTTTGCATTATGTAATTGTATTTATGAGCTGTGCAAACTCCAGACTTCAATCTATAGAAATCTACTTGTCTGCACACCTCGTTGCTAACGTACTTAGCTTAGCAGGGAGATGTACAAAAGCAAATATAAAAGGCCGGAAACATAAATGTATCCGGCCTTTGGCGATGCTATTTATCATAAACCCACACTTCCTTACAGAATTTTGTTAAACTTCGGCACCAGGGGTCTCGATGTACATCACTAATGTTTTATGTCCAAATTCATAACAAGCAGTTGCTTATCTGAATCGTTGTGTGTAGTGCTTAATAAGATTTTCAGGCGTTTGGTAATGCGTTACCATCGACTTAGAGTCCTTGATTCCAAGTTATGTAAGTCTATTTGCCATATGTTTGAGTAAGTCTGTCTGAGACGACCTTCCTCAGGGGTTAGTCCAGGTATACTAACGAATACTTCTGATTCAGAAAGGTCTGCCAAGAGTGTTGTAATCTCATTTTCCTGAAGTTCAACATGTTTATTTCAGCTCATTGCTCTCCCCTTGTTTCGTTGTTGTATTTGGTTACTTTATTCTGTCTTAGACACATATATGTATAGAAAATATGAAAAAAAAGAATCCTTGCTTTAAAGCAAGGATTCTTTTTATTTTGTCGTCAGTTCATGTCGTCAGTATCCGATCCAGTGGTTGTAATTCGCTGAATTTGTTTCTTTAGTTTTGAATTCCCTTGTTTTTTAGTAGTGTTCACTTTTTTAGTTGGTGTTGCTACAGACTTCTTAGGTTCACTCTTCTTCTTATTGTGTCCTCGAGGTGCTCGGTACCCCAGAAGAAAAGTTGCAGGGTCTTCATCCATATCGATGAAATCATCAACAGCTACCTTGAATGCTGATGATGCAGAACGTCCGAAGGTTATACCTTCTACCTGGCACCCTCTACTTTTGATGTATTCAACGCCAGGGATAAAATCACCATCACCTGTTGCGAAAACAATTGCATCAACCTTGTGTGATAATTTTATAGCATCAACCACCATCCCAACATCCCAGTCTGCCTTCTTCGCTCCTCCGTAGAAGATTTGGAGATCTTTGGTTTTAATCTCGATTCCGACTTTTTCCATTGCTTCGAAAAAAGGTTGTTCTTCCCCGCTCTCTGTATTGACTACATACGAAATCGCACGGATAAGCTTCCTTCCCCCCAATGCTTCCTTCACAACATTCGCGAAGTTTACTTTTGCCTTGTAGAGATTTTTTGCACTGTGATACAAGTTCTGTGTATCAATAATAATTGCGACTCTTTGGTCAGGGTGTTTTATTACTCCCATAGTGTATTTGTATTAAAATTTTCTGAAACAAGTTCAGAGCTTCGTATAAAAATTGGACGTACATATATGTATATGCATTGTCTACCTCGCAGTATAACACTTTAATAAAGTAACACCCTGCGACCAAATGGTCGCAGGGTGTCAGCTGATAGCAGATTAACGCTTAAGTCCTAATTTTTTCAGTAGGCTCTGGTACGCTTTTTCATCTTTACGTTGTAGGTACTTGAGGTGCTTGCGGCGATCCGCAACCATCTGAAGGAGTCCACGACGTGAGTGAAAATCTTTCTTGTGCTTCTTAAGGTGTGTTGCTAGTTCGTCAATTTGACGAGTAAGCAGTGCCACTTGAGCTTCTGGCGAACCAGTGTCAGTATCGTGACGCTTTGTGTCCTTAATTGCATTTGCTTTTTTTACTTTGCTTAACATAATGATGCAAGTTTTTAAAAATGGCGCACCTGTATTAGATATATACAGATAACGCTCTGTTAACCTGCGAAGGTTCCCCACACTATAGCATACTTAGAGGAAAATGCAAGTTACATCGCAATAGTACGCTATTGTCAAAGAGTTATTTAGTATTGAATGGGTTTGTATATATTAAAACGCACCCCCCAGAGGGATGCGCTAGTCTTTGTATATTCATACAGGTAGGTTTGTTGCTGCGATGACACGAAATAGATATTCTCTTCCGATGTTTGTCATAAGCCATTGATGCGCACTAGCCACAATAGCCCTGTTTTCTTCTGAGAAAGCCACTCCATCTAGTATTGTCTGGATCGGTACCCTTCCGCTATTAATCATGGGTATGGGAATATTTTCCGCCTCCCACATAAGTGCCATGACATCTTCAGGATGTAGGATTTTTTTGAAGTGTTCATGACCTCGAGTTTCCGAAAGCTTTCTGTTGACCCCTAATCGACACAGATAGTGCTGAGTTCGTATTCTCACAGGCGCCAGAGATTGAGTGCATTCATGCTTTGGTGGTCGCACGAAAGGCTGCAAGTTTGAACGGTGTGGTCTCTTGCAGGGTTCGAGAAGTTTCTCCCCCTTACCTTTAACTACCTCTTGAAGAAGCTTCAGCGCACCTTTCTTGGTGATGGTACCTTCTTCAATGCGTCGAACGATTTCATTGAGGCGTCGTTGTAGTTGCCCGAGTTCATCATCCGTTAGTTTGCCGTCACCAACAGCTTGTAATGCCGTTTCCATTATGACAGTCTCCTTTATAGAATGAACAATATGTACATATGTACAAGCGTATATAATCAAATAATAGTATCTTTGTAAAGATGTTTGAAAACACACATAAATAATTTGATTTTGGTACACTGTGTACATGAAAATCTATTCGTGGAACGTTAATGGCATTAGGGCGGTGCAGAAAAAAGGTTTACTGGAGCCATTTATCGCGAAACATGCGCCCGATGTGCTTTGTATACAGGAAACAAAGGCTCAGCAAGACCAAGTTGAGGACATATTTGCTGAATTATTGCCTGAATATGAGCAATATTGGCACTCTGCGGAGCGAAAAGGGTACTCAAGTACCGCTATTTTCACCAAAATAGAGCCAATTGAGGCCCTTTATGGCCTACCAGAAGACCTAAAAGATAAGTATGAACTAGCTGACACCTATGGCGATACTTCCAAAGAAGGCCGTGTTTTAACGCTAGAATTCGAAGAATATTTCATTTCTACTGTATATACACCCAATTCTAAGGAAGATTTATCCCGTATTCCTATGCGACAACAGTGGGATCCAGCTTGTTTGGAGTATATGAAACGTCTAGAAGCTGAAAAACCGGTGATTTATTGCGGAGACTTCAATGTGGCACACACAGAACTTGATTTAGCGCGTCCGAAGCCTAATATAGGGAAGAAAGGATTTACTGATGAAGAACGTTCAGGAATTGATGCAATGATTAAAAGTGGCTTTGTCGACACACTTCGTATGTTTCACAAAGATGATGGACATTACACATGGTGGAGTCATTGGGGAGGAGCGCGAGAGAGGAATGTAGGATGGCGGATCGATTACGTGATGGTAAGTGAGTCACTTAAGGAGTTGGTGAAGAATGCGAGGATTCATCCGGAAGTAATGGGTTCTGATCACTGCCCAGTCTCTGTGGAACTTTCTGGAATTGGCGACTAACTTCGTTAGCTGCAGATAACTAATTCTTCCTACAGAAGCTGTTCAGGTTGTCGCTATAGCGAGCTGGCAACCTCTTGCAAAAGCGTCCCACGCTTTTTCACATCGTACCACCAAGTACGATTCAAATTATTTATCATTGTTGCCTCGTTATTCATCCAATTACAAAAAGTTCATGTCTGCTATCACTTCGTATTTCATTTCATTTATAATGAGATTAGCTCGTCAATAGCACTAACTACAACACAACGAAACATAAATTAGTCAAGCGACACATATGTCACTCCTATACTATGGCTAATACAAAGGATGAAAATACTATTGCAAAACACATGTCCTTTATAAAGGACATGTGTTTTGCAATTAGGTAAGTTATACACAAGCTTGTCCTTTACACTTATCTATAAAGGACATACTATACATGTAGGCCCAGAGAGGGCGAGCAGATGTAGTCGAAGTTTTGAAGAAAACACCGGTTCAATTCAAAACTTCGGCCATGTCCCTTCAAGAGCACATTCCACAATAAAACGAGTTAATACCTCCAACTCTAAAGTTCATAACATCCCACCCTTAAGTAAGCACTTGATGAGTGAGTTGCGATGAGGAACAGAATCAAATAGCAAAAGAAGCGAACGGATTCAGATCCTCATAGCAGCTCATACAACAAGAGTACAAGTTAATCTAATAACGTACGAGCTTACAGATCAAAGAGCCAAAAAATAGGAAGTCCTCAAAAGAAACCAAACCAAAAGGACAACCACCTGAAGCTAAGCTTCAATAGGCTCGAACAGAACAGAACAGAACAGCACAGAAGAGACGAGAAGAGACGAGAAGATAAGGCCTTAGGAAATCGGCAGCGAATGATCCACACATTTGCTTACGATTCCCTAAGGCCTTTTTTTGTCTCAATTCTGGCACACTACTGCATAAACATCTTTATATTTCAGTCACCGTACCGGTCAGTACGACTCCTGAATTCTAAAGATGTTTATTTTGTATTACACTCAAATTTAAACAAAAAATAATTGGTGATATCTAGATAGCCCACTTCTGTGAGTGTAAGTAATACACACGACACACAAGTTAAAGAATAAGAAATAATCGTAATAGAACCACTTAATAGTTATCCCCATATAAAGACAAAAACCCCCATTTCAGGCGGCTCTCGTGTACTTTAGTGACTTTAAGCGCCATTTCTACCCTCCTTTACAAGGACAGTACACCTTTTGGTTATATTTTACGTTGTAAAATCTACCTCAAAAGCTCTTGGATAGTGACGTTTAGACACTATCCAACCTTATGTTCTTTAGCTATTTGTTTGAGTGCGTTAGCTTCTTCTTCAGCTTGTTTCTCCTTCCCTGCCTTAGATAAGGCCTCAAGTGTCGCTTCTGGGAGCTTGTAGAGCTCTAAAACCCTTGTTTCTAGGTACTTTTTATCATTTTTAGCTGGGTCCTCAAGTACCTCCTCCATGAGGCTATTCAGTACATATCCCATGGTTTTCCCCGGCTTTTCCCCAGTGATATCCATAATGGTATCCCCATTGATCTTTAAAAGCTTTACAGAGATAGGGTCCCTTAGAGCTTCGTCTACCATAGCCTTGTACTTTCGGAACCGAAACGGCTGTTCTTTAGGTCGGCCGGTACCAATACGGTCACATATACGGAGATTAAGAAGGTTATCAATATGGTCCTCTCCAATACGCACAATGGTACGTCGTACCGCCGCAAGGGTAATTTCGTCAGGATCTGAGAAAAACATGTGCCATCGCACCAGATTCTCAACATTTTGACTCAGTTCACGCGGCATTTTAAGCCGTTTCATGATCTTCCTCGTCATTCGTGCACCTACAACCTCATGCCCAAAGAAGGAATACTCTTTGTTCTTCCCACCAATGGTGCGTGTCGCTGGCTTTCCGATGTCATGCAAGAGTGCTGCAAGGCGTAGTTCTGTAGAGAAACCTTTATCTGCAGCGCCTTGGAGGGTGCGAAGAAGGTGTTCATATACATCAAACGCATGAATACCTCCCTGTTCGCAGCCAATTGAGTCCTTTATTTCAGGGAGAATGTATTCAATCATCTCTAATCGTTCTAGAAATACAATTCCTTGCATTGGTGTGTCCGTATTAATTATTTTCAGGAACTCATCAGCAATTCGTTCTATTGAGATACGACTTAATTGCTTGTGATTCTGAGTGATAGAGGTCATGGTCCCTGCTTCAATGGCAAAATTCAGTTGAGCAGCTAGACGCACCGCCCTCATCATACGAAGTGCGTCTTCGGTAAAGCGATCGTTCGGGTTCCCGACGGTTTTAAGTCGTTTTTTCTCTATGTCTCCTACTCCATCAAATAAATCAACAGTACTTTCATCGTGGACACGATATGCGATGGCATTGACGGTAAAGTCACGTCGTTTGAGGTCTTCTTCAAGCGAAACCCCAAATTCTACTTTGTCAGGCCGTCGTGCGTCTGAGTATGTCCCTTCTGTTCGGTATGGTGTCACTTCAATTATCTTGAGTGTCTCATCTTCTGTTTCTTCATTCTTCACCCCAACAGTCCCAAAGTCATTGTTGCAAAATGTTTCGTCTTCACCAAAGAGTCCTTGAATTTGTTCAGGATGTGCGTCAGTGGTAAGGTCCCAGTCTTTTGGAGTTTTACCTATAAGTAAGTCTCTCACACACCCCCCAACCAAGTACGCTTGAAAACCACCGTTTTCAAGAGTTTCCGCTACAGACCGTACTTCTTTAGGGATATCTTCCTTGGTGATCATTGAGTGTATTGTACCAGACATGTCGTGCGATGCCTGTTTTATATAAAAATGTCCACTCGGCGCTATGGCCGAGTGGACAAGGGTTTACTAACGAGCAAGAAATTGTTTCCAGCCCAACCAGCTCTTTTTGTAGATGGCGCTAGGGTTGCTTGGTAGCTTTGAGTCCTTGGTGTAGTGCTTTTGATATTCAGTCACTTTTGTTATGCCAAGGGCCTTCGCAGCATCAGCTGCAGCCTCTAAGTTGCCATACACAGTTCCCAAAAAGAATTTCCATCCTTCCCATTTGTGTCCGTAGTATTTTTGGGGTGCTTGAGGAAGACGAGAATCATCTTTAGATAGTTGTGCATACTCTGAGAATGTTTTGATACCAAGCTTGCGCGCAGCATCTACTGCATCCTCGTAAGTGTAGAAAAGTATGTAATTCACTTTTCTGTCAGTACCCAGGAACACCTTCCAATGTTTCCAGTTTTCGGGGTATTGTATTTCAGGTTCACACGGAAGTCTTGGGTCTTCTTTATACCGCTCCCGGTATTCGTCATAGGTCCTTATCCCAAGTCTTTGGGCGACAGTCTGAGCGACATCGTAAGACTGATATAGTCTATGACCAAGGAATGTAACCCAGTCCACCCATTCATCGTAGTAGGATTCAGGGTTTGCTGGCAAACGCTTGTCTTGCTTGTATTTGCGCTGGTAGTCTTCACCACTAACTATACCAAGAGATAATGCAGCCTCCTTCGCTGAAATATAATCAGGGTATTTTACAATCGGTCTTTGGTCAAGAAAATCAGCCCATCCTGTCCAGTCAGCAAAAAAAGTTTTTTCTGGCGTGGTAGGCAGATCACTGTGTTCCTTATGACGAGTTCGGTACTCAGCACTGTCTTTTATGCCAAGTGCACGAGCAATGCCTAAAGCTTGCTCGTAATTAAACTTACTCAACCCACGGTTTGCAGGGATAAATTTCCTGGTCACAGCGTAGGCTGAACCAAGGAACATTTCCCACCCCTCCCATTGATCTCGAAACATTCGAGATGGCTCTGATGGTAATGCAGAATTTTCCTGGTAGCGTTTCCTGTAGTTTTCGCTACTTGTAATTCCCATATCTTCAGCAGTGCGTGAAGCTATGTCGTAGTCATATCCATTTTTCATGATGGCAAGTCCTCCATTGGTTTACATTTCTTGTCGTATTAAAACATGTAAAGACTTCTCTGTCAAGAGTTATAAAGAGTGCCCAAGACCTTATTTACAGCTATTGATTTTTACAACTATTGCACGTATAGTACTGGTCACGCGGTAAGTAATTCTATGTACTTTGTAGTAGAACTGCTCGCAGCGCGGCGTAAAAGCATACTATGCTTTTAACGCACCCATAGTGAAATGGATATCATAACTGACTTCGGATCAGTCGTTCCAGGTTCGAGTCCTGGTGGGTGCACAGATACAACAAAGACCGCCTCTGGCGGTCTTTGTTGTATCTGTGCACCCAAGCAAGTGACTAAACGTCACTTGCGCCCAGGACTCGAAAAGCTTTTGAGACAGATTTGACCAAAGGGAAAATATGTCCAAAAGGTATACTGGTCATGTAATGACCGAGATTCCTGGTGGGTGCACCCAAGCAAGTGACTAAACGTCACTTGCGCCCAGGACTCGAAAAGCTTTTGAGACAGATTTGACCAAAGGGAAAATATGTCCAAAAGGCTACAATAGTCTGGGAGACTGTTGTAGAAGGTTAACTAGTATTTTGAAGGATGAGAAATACTGATAACCTTAACAGCGTCTGTAAGACGGACTGGTCATGTAATGACCGAGATTCCTGATGGGTGCTTATGAGTACTTTCCCCAGTCTCGGGAATAATGCCACTTCGTCTCCCGATGAATTAACTTCTCAGGTGAGAATTTCTCTTCGAGCATCTTCATCTCTACTACCTGCTCTGGTGTTATTGAATTGATAGCATATCCAGATGAATCTGAGGCTAGGATTGCTAAAGAAGCAATGAGTAGCTTGATAGAAACACTATTCGAGGAGGAGAAAAAATAGAATTATTAGAGAAAATATGAATCTAACCATAAAACTCTCAGAACGCTACATGCAAAAATTCGAATCAAATCCTCTCCTGGCTTTATAGAAAGATCGAGCAAATACTACGTACTGGATTGAGTATGACGTCGTCGAATGCAATCCAACATTAGTTGCACTAGGTATAGCCGGAAAATAGTGTCGGTGAATATATCACTTTTTAGTACAAAGACAAATGAACTGATGATAAGTATAAACATATCGTCACGTTGCTCTGGAGACTAATTTGGCGCTTTTGTATATATAAATTATTGTGTATTCGTTACAATACACTATATAAATCCCCCGCAAACTCGCGGGGGATAATGCTTTAAATTCTCATCCAGGATCAGGTCCAGGTCCAGGTCCAGGAGCAGGTCCAGGAGCAGGAGCAGGTGCAGGAGCAGGTGCAGGAGCAGGTGCAGGAGCAGGTGCAGGTGCAGGTGCAGGAGCAGGTGCAGGTGCAGGTGAGTCATTCCCGCCTCCATTTAAGCATGAATTTATTGACAACCGAGTTTGGTAATTGTTTGCTGATTCAAGTGTTTTATCGCGGCCTACGCAACCGCTGGGTAGCGCCCCGCTTAATTTCGCTGTTGCACGTCTGAATGGTTGTTGGGCTATCAAGGACTCTTCCCATTCATATATATCCTCCCAATATTTTTGACACACTAAATCAAAGATGGAAAAAATACCATAACACTCAACATAGGCAGGTTTGCGTATGGGTTCTGTTACCTCCTCCTGGGCTGATGCTGTCTGTGTAGTGAAAAGAACAGTGGCTATAATAAATAGTGCTTTCATGTCTTGTCTCCCTTCTTTTTTGCATGTCAGTATCGAACTTCCCTTAAGCTTTTTTCTGTTTGAACTATACTATAGATTACGTAAAATGCACCTATTGAGGATAGTCATTTTTTAATTATGTGTAGTATTATTAGTAGCAGTTAATAACAAAACTATGGAACTCTCAGAACGCTATATCCGCACCCTGGAATCAGAAGGTTTTACCTACGTCTATGAAGCTCAGGATAGACCTGGCGCTATTCATAAAGAACACTCCCATGTTGATAAGGTGAGTGTCTATATTACCGATGGGTCACTCACCTTTGATTTCTCTTGTGAGTCAGTCCGGGGAACTGACGCAAGGGGTTGCCAGCCGTCTTCTTCAGAAGAAGGCGACAACCAGAACAGTTTCTGTAAGAAAAAAAGAAAAGAAGTACATCAAAATAAGCGTTTTGATGTACCACCAAATACACCACATACAGTAACAGCAGGCCCGGAAGGAGCCATCTATATTGTCGGTGAGATGATAGATGAAGATTCTTAATGAGAAAACAGGAACGTCCCGAGGGACGTGCCTGTTTTTCTATAATTATCCAATGCTCTTTTACGTGCTCGTAAATACTGAGTTGTGGGTTATACTAGAAGTATATGGAACAATTTAAACATTTATTGGTGATTACTTTGGTATTTCTAGTACTTATTGCTGGTTTACTTGGAGTTATGTTAGTGCTTGATTTAGTTTCAGTTGAGGAAACTAAAGAAACTGTAGTAAAAGTGCTCAGTCTTGTTGCAATCGTTGCTGCTGTCGCAGCTGTATTGATTGGCGTACTTAAGTTGAACAAAAATTAATAAGGAGCGTAATTTAAACATATCTCGTACAACTATCTGCGAGATTTGTTTATATCTTCATAAAACAACAACGCTTCGTTTGCTTTTACACTATTTTCCTGTATCTCTTTAGTATTTACAAGGTCACTGGATTCGTAAAATGCTTCGGCGTTGTTTTTGTCTCTATCTCCAGTAATATGCCTCTTTATAACGTTTTGCTTCAGAGCTTCGTTTGGGTCAGTTATAGAGAAGTGATAGAAACAAAGTTCTCGCACGCTTGCCCATTCTGGAGTGTCCCTAAGTAACCACTGCCCCTCCCTCCCGGCTTGAATGCACCAAGCTTACTCTTAAGTAACTCTGTGTCGTGCGTATCGTATCTCCCCTTCACCTCCTGCAGTTTCTTTTTCTTAAGTTCGCCATTAGTATTTGGTAACCTCATCAGAAAACTTGAATAAAGCAACCTTTCTTACATCTTCCTGTACTCGTAGAACAAAAGTATGTATGCACATAATATCTAACAACAAAATTCTATTCTTAGCCAACGGTCTGGCGGCCGTGATGGATTTTGGTGTGGGTGCGTTGATTGCAGTGGTCATAAGTCTGGCTTTTGATAGTACAATTACCCCTATAACGTTGCTACTTGGCGGTATTTTCGCGTTATTACCTGATTTTGATGTGTTACCACATATCCTTATGGGTAAGGAGGTAACATTTGACCACCATCAGACGCTTTGGCATCGACCTGCATTAGTATTAGTTGTTGTTGGAGGGCTACTATACGTATTTGGTACTACAACATGGTGTGTTATTGCCGTTATTTGTCTGATTTATCACTATCTGCACGATACAGGCTGGGTCTCTAAAGCCACAGGTATTGCGTGGCTATGGCCGTTTTCAGCAAGAGCATTTTCTTGGTTTGGTTTTTACGATCAAGTACCTTCCGATCACCACCCATGGCTACAGAACTATTGGTGTACCCCCACTGCGCGAAGTGTAAGCGAGCTTGGGATTGGTATCAGCTCGTTAGTGCTCGCATTGCATCTCAGCGAGTTGGATATGTTTTGGTATGCAGTTCCTTGTATATTTATTGGTAGCACGATGTTTGTGTGGGTGCATGGCACACGATAGTAATCCTAGTTTTCTTGTTATAAACGGTGGGTATATTTTTGTTCTTGTAGATGGTATCTTTCTCTCAGAGTAGTAAATAAAAGGAGAACCTAGTGAACGAAATTACAAATTTAGAACAATTTTTTACGGTTAAACCTGATCCAGAAGAGGATAATGGATATATACTTGCCTACCAAGAAGAAACGGCAATGAGTACCATATATGCGCTTTTTTCAGATAACAAGGGTCATGAAACATTGGTGATTACCAACATGCATACAGAACCCAAGGAGTGTCGAAGTGGAGGATGTGGATCAGTCGCTTTAGAGCACTTACTTGAGTATGCAGATCAGTGTGGATACAAAAAAACCCTGGCCGCACACACATCCGAAAGGAACAGATCTTTCTGGGATCGACATGGTTTTACACCAATTGCCCCAAGACCGAGCTATTTCGTTCGCTTAAATCCAAAAAGCCTGGCTACATAGCCAGGCTTTGTGTATATCTTCATTATGAACACTTGTAATCATATATAATATACACACTCTATGATACGAGATGAGGAAAAATATAAACAGGCAGTGGAATTCCGTAAGCGGGGCTTCACCTATTCAGAGATAGCTAAAATAGTAGGGATTTCTAAAAGTACAGCAAGTAATTGGCTGTCAAAGAAAGCTTTTTCTAAACGGGTCGCACAGGATAATGCAGATCGGGCTGCGCGCGATAATGTAAAGCGTATTAGTTTAGTCAATAAGGCCAGAGCAGCAGAGCGTAAAGCTCGTTATAGTGAAGCAGTACACTCCGCGGAGACTGAGTATAAGCACTACAAAAGCAACCCACTTTTTGTCGCTGGGTTAATGCTCTATCTTAGTCATGGTGATATAACAGATTCGTCACGAATTCGTCTAACAACGCAAAATAAGGACGCTCACGCTATCTTCCTACGCTTCCTCAAAGAGTATATTGGTGTTGAAAATAAACAGCTTTCTTTTTGGATTCTTCTCTACAAAGACATGAAAGAAGAAATCGAAATGAAATGGTGGTCACGACAGATTGCACTCTCAATTAACTATTTTGGAAAGACTCAATTTATCCAACAAAATACATTAAAGAAAACATTGCATCATGGCACAGGAAATATTATAATCGGGAGCACTGTTCTGAAGTGTAAGCTTAATCGATGGATTGAACTTGCTTCAGAAGAGCTAAAAAGTAAATAATGCGGCCATAGTTAAGTGGTAGAACATATCGTTGCCAACGATAAGATGAGAGTTCGATTCTCTCTGGCCGCACCACGAAAAAAAACCGCCTCCGGGCGGTTTTTGCGTGGTGCGGCCAGAGGCGTAGCTTTGTGCATACAAAGCGTAACGCGAATCGAAGCCTTTGTGAGATATTTCTAGAGCGAAGCGACAAGAAATATCCACAAACGGGTACTGAACATGTAATGTTCGATTCTCTCTGGCCGCACACATATAAAAACTCCCCTCTCCGGGCGGTTTTTATATGTGTGCGGCCAAAAGTAAACAGTCCGGGGGACTGTTTACGCGAGAATCGAAGAGCTTTTGAGTGATATTGAAAGCGAAGCGTGAGAAGTGATATGAATCACTTTGCAAGACTCATTGTGACCTCAGTTCAATGAGTGGACAGTTCCTGTAAGGAATCAATATCGCCAAAAGGTGTACTGCCCCTGTAAACAAGTTTTCTAAACCTTCACTCACAACTTAAATAAAAGTAAACTTTATATTTAATTGCTCACTTACTTTAGTAAGGAGATATTCTCTATAACAACATACCTACCTTTTTCACTGCCTCAACAACAGAATCGGCAGTATGCACGAGGTTTGTTTCAAGCGATTCCATAACTCCAATAATTCTTTTTTTCATCCCCTCATGATACCACCTCACTTCCCTTCAATTACTCCACCTACATAGCATAGATGCTATACTTGTAACTCTCACCATGTTAGTCTGGTACTATTAAGCAGACAAGTTAATTAACACATGGAGTTCAATATGGATAAGCTAAAAATAGTCCTCCCTGAAGGATCTGACGAACGGGTATTGCTTGCTGCAAAAACCCTTATAATAGAACGTATTTGTCACCCTATTCTTATTGGTAATAAGGAGACTATTTGTGAATTCCTTGGCGATACTGGTGAATATACAGTTTTGGAGCCAGATGCAGCCGAGTTGGAAGCACTTCAAGCAGCAGCTGAAGCAAAAGGAAAAACCTTCCCTGTTACTGATATTGCACTCGCACAAGGCGCTGCACTGGTACGGGATGACTTCGCGCAGGGTATTGTTGGTGGCGCAGTTGCTACCACTCCGGATGTATTTCGTGTATATGCAAAGACTATTGGCACACGACAAGGTGTTTCCCGTGTAACCAGCTGTTTTCTTATGGAGAAGAATGGTCAGCGTTATATCTTCGCAGATTGTGGTCTAAATCCTACCTCAAATGTAGAGCAACTAGCTGAAACAGCGTACCTGAGTTCAGAATTTGCAAAAACCCTAGCAATTGACCCAAAAGTAGGCTTTCTATCCTTTCAAACGATTGGAAACGCCGGACATGAGTCAATTGAATGGATTGCACAAGCTGTTTCTGTTGCACGTGAAACCTATCAATTAAACTGTGACGGTCCTCTACAGTTTGATGCAGCTTTTGTACCGAATGTGGCTATAAAAAAAGCTCCCAATAGCCCAGTTGCAGGAAAAGTAACTATATACATCTTCCCAGACCTCGAAAGTGGAAACATCGCATATAAAATTGCTGAACGTATGGGTGGATTCAAAGCGACTGGTCCCCTATTCCTAGGTTTTGCAAAACCAGCACACGATCTCTCACGAGGCTGTTCAGTAGAAGACATTGTAAATGCGGTAAAAATGGCTGTAAAACAAGCTGAAATCGTATAATTAACGATACATTACCGCAAACGGCACCAAATGGTGCCGTTTTGTTATGTTTCATATGAAACAAATAATAATAGTTACACATGAAACACTCAATTAATTGTACGATGTTCCATGTGTAACCATAAATAAGGGTATAGGACGTTCCACGTAGAACATATGGAGCGTAGTATCCCTTGTTTCAGCAGATATAATAGAATTGAGTACATATTCCATACATATGCTACATAAGTAAACTTTGGTATAGTGTTATTAGCATATCATGAGCGTAAAAGTGGATAAGTAAGTGGATAGGTGGATAAAGGACAGTACTTTAGCAGTTTATAGTCTCATACAATAAGGCTATAAATAAGGCTTTTAGAGCAAAAACAGCATAATTATGACCTAAAAACGTTTCACGTGAAACACAAATAAGCTGTTTCATATGAAACACATAGATAAATATGGCTAAAATGGCTAAAACTACAAAAGAAATAGGGGATTTAGGTGAAAAAATAGCCCTACAATATATAATTGATCAGGGTTATAGCCTCATTGAAGCTAATTATTGGCGTAAATGGGGTGAAATAGACATTATTGCAAAGGATTCCAATGAATGTGTGCACTTTATTGAGGTAAAGACTGTTTCATATGAAACAAAAGGGAAGTTGAAGGCTGCAATTACCTCAGGTGCTTGGAGACCAGAGGAACAAGTTACAGATCGAAAGCTTCATCAAATCAATAAAGCAATAGAAACATGGCTGTCAGAACAGAATTATAAAGGGGAGTTCGTGATTGATGTAATCGCGGTGCGTATGGTCCCCGATGAGATGTACGCAACAGTTAATTTTATCGAAAACGTTATAAAATAGGGGTAGATGAATCCGAGAACTCGTCTGGTTATTTATAAAGGACAAGATGTCCTTTATGGAACTGATGGTACTATATGAATATGAATAAATTGGTACATGATAGTGAAGTGCCCGCGCAAGGGCAGCAGGTGATTACTGCATGTGCTTTAATCCATCAAAAGTTTGATGGTACTGAAAAGATTTTCCTTCCTAAGAGAGCAGGTACAAAAATTTTTACCTTGTGTGTATGAAATACCTGGAGAGTATGTGCACTTCGGTGAGGATATTATCGCTGGGCTGAAGCGTGAGATAAAAGAAGAACCTGGGATGGATATTGCAGTCGGTGACCCTTTTGCCTCATTTACCTATATTAATGAAGTAAAAGGCTCTCATTCTGTAGAGGTGGTCTACTTCGCTAAGTTCGTGTCACTATTAGAGGATATAACTTTACATCCCGAGGATCACTCTGAATTTGGATGGTTTGCTACCTCTGACCTTGATGAGGTGATAACAGAGAATAAAAGAGGTGATGATCCAGAGATAATCACTCTAGCTAAGGCCTTTGACTTACTTAATGGGGGAGTGCTCAATTTAGGATAAAAGAAAAGCCTCTGGTTAAACCAGAGGCTTTTCTATATTTTGGTCGGGATACCCAGAATCGAAACTTACAGTTTCAGTACACCTTTTGGATATATTCTCCTTTCAGTCGAATCTACCTCAAAAGCTTTTCGATTCTTAGGCCTAAATAAATAAAACTCTTCAGCATAATGCTGAAGAGTTTTATTTATAGTCGGGATACCCAGATCGGTCACAAGTTACTAAATATATTATTTCGCTCTGCTCATAATCTATTAAGTACTTTCGACCCCGTCTCGCTTGTCTCCGACATCGCTGTGCCTTTCGATTCTGGACAAACGTGCCTCAAGGCTCGTTTTCTATACCGACAAATACAAAAACAACACCCGAAGGTGTTGTTTTTGTATTTGTCGGGATACCCAGAATCGAACTGGGGCCACACACTCCCAAAGCGCGTACACTACCATTATGCTATACCCCGAAAATTTGAAGTGTTTCAAATTTTCGTTTGACCGCTGACACAAGGCTTTAGCCGAGACAGGCGGTCACACGAAGTTGTGATAGTTGCCAAGGTTCCAATAACCCCCCCCCAGCCAACCCGTTTCGCGTGCCAAATAATACCATTACTCATTACAAAAAGCGAGTTTAAAACAGTCTGTTATACTTGTGAATATGAAAGATGAACAAGAGGTGCATTTTGAGGGCA
>JBLIMJ010000003.1:0-76099 GCA_047638595.1 Acidimicrobiales bacterium | reverse complement strand
TATTCATATGCAATTTTTAAAGATTAGTAACCCAATCATGATGTCAGCAATGGCAGCTGTTGTAGCGTCAGCTGTACTCATGGTTTCATTTCTCGCTCTAGAGCCCTCTGTAGGTAGAGCAGCGACAGATGTGTTCACCATTGGACAGACCATTACATCAGAATTATCAATAACTGCATCAACTTCAGACGTAACCCTGTCGCCATCAATTGCTGGTTTGACGGGTGGTATTGGTAACGGATCAACAGAAGTTGTGGTTACTACTAACAACGCTACAGGATACAGTATGACTATTCAGTTTAGTTCATCCACAGCGATGTATAGAAATGGTGGAGGCTTAGGAAACAGTAGTATTTCTAACTACACCGCAACTTCAACTGCTGATAGACTTTTTGATGAAGAAGAAACATACGCAATGTTTGGCTACTCGGTCTATGCTCCAGTAACGGAAGCTGATGATGACATACATCTCACATTTCTTGATGATGGTAGTGCTTTATGTGGAGTAGGTACAGATGATACCGTAAGCGAATGTTGGCTTGCACCAAGCAGTACTGCTGCACAACAGATTGTAGATCGTGGTGATGCAACACTTGCTTCAGGCGCGACGACAACTGTGCAGTTCCGTGTAGACGTACCAGCTGGACCTGTTCCAGCGGTGCCAACCGGTACATACACAGCAACAGCAACATTGACTGCGGTTACACAATAACTCAGACTCAAGTTCCTTGTTACCCGATTCTTCATCACTCGATTTGAGCTAAGACGTAAATAAATATCACCTGTTGTCATGAGTATTCGTTCCTTTACACCATTAATTGCATCGGTACTTTTTACCCCTGTCTTACTTTTTTCGGTGCATATTGCGGGGGCACAAGTGATGACTAGTTCTAACTACCAAATCCAAAGTGACAGTGTAAACGTAGGGGGAGGATTATCTTCGTCAACCAATTACTCCTTGGAGTCTTCTGCAGGCGAAATTGCTACAGGGCAGTCCGATAGTACTAGTTATTCATTGCGTGCGGGGTATCAGCAAATGCAAGAGGTGTATATAGCCGTAAGTTCAGCGTCATCGAGTCTGACACTGTCGCCATCAATTGGTGGTGTCACTGGGGGGACTTCCAATGGATCTACAACGGTAACGGTCACTACAGACAGTATTTCAGGATACCAATTGACCATAGAAGCTGAAGGGAACCCTGCCATGCAAAATGGTGCTGAAACAATAGCTGACTATACTCCTGCAGGAGTCCCTGACTATACGTTTACTACAGGTTCTGGTGATGCACACTTCGGGTATACACCAGAGGGAGCAGATGTAGTGCAACGTTTCCTGAACAGTGGTGTAACCTGTAATAGTGGGTCTTCAAATGCTGCATCAGCATGCTGGGATGGGCTTTCTACCACTGCAGTAGCTATCGCTTCTGCTACGGGGTCAAACCATCCTACTGGTACTGAAACGTCTGTACGGTTCAGAGTGGGCGTGGGAAGCTCTGTCGTGCAAGCTACAGGAGTCTATACAGCAACTACGACATTAACTGCACTTTCGCTATGAGTATAGTTTGCCGACACATACTCGGAATTCTTTTGGTCTTATTTATGATGACTACAAGTGTTTTTGCTGCATCTGACGACATTACCATAGGCGTGTATGTATATAATACTGATTTAGCACCTCCTTCAATACCAACGTCCGTTGTTGCAACAGCTATTGCAACTTCACAGATAGACATAACTTGGAATGCATCGACTGACGATGTGCTGGTTGTTGGATACAGACTTTTTCGAGATACCGTACAAATTGCTACAACATCGCTGACTTCATATTCTGATACAGGCTTAACACAAAGTACTAGTTACACTTATCATGTACAGGCGTATGATGCTGCTTTGAACATCTCCACCTCGTCTGCAACCTCGTCTGCAACAACTTTGACACCAGCTCCTGAAGTAAGTTCTTCGTCAGGAGGTTCGTTACTGACACGCCTTATTGATTTTTCTATCATTATTGATCAAACACAGGTACAGATAGATTGGGAGACAAATACATATACAAGGTATTCGTTACATTGGGGTAAAGGTGACACTTATGACCTTGGTTCTGTGCAGAATGATGTTTTTAAGAAAACACATCGGACATTTATTACTGGCTTGGAAACAGGTACACAATATGCATATGAGCTCATAGCTTACGACAATAATGGTCGGGGGTATGTACTCTCTAAAGATACCTTTACCACTGAAGTATTGTCCGATGTGACCGCACCTTTGAATGTAGATAATCTACGATTTGAGGCAAGTGATCAATCAGTCACACTATCTTGGGTAAATCCTCCTGAAGCTGACTTTGATAAAGTACGTATCGTGCGCAGTAGCTCTTTTTATCCATCAGATCAAGTAGATGGGTACATCATGTATGAAGGGAAAGGAGAATCGTTTTTAGATACTGATGCGCTTGCGAGTGATTCTGCACAATACTATTCAATATTTTCATATGATGAGATGGGTAATATTTCTTCAGGCGCGGTTATAAAGGTACAAAAGACTGTGCCTACTGATGGAGGTACTGAAGATATTGGAGGCGGGTCAGAAACGACTCAGTCAACTACAACTCCAGAAGTTTCAACTACTACAGAAGAAATAATCCCTGATCCCATAATGATTGATTTTGACTTTAATGATTTATACTTTATTCAAAATGAACAAGAGATCCTTTGGACAGCAGGGCTTCTCACAGTTGCCAGCCACTTGCCGGTGACTGTATACATACCATACGAAGTATTACCTGAACATTTGAAGACAATCGTAGTGACACTTACTGATAAAGAAGGGAAGGAGTCCTCATATATCTTGCGCGTAGACCGTAAAAAGACAAAGTACGAAGCAACGTTCGCACCATTAAAAGAAACAGGTATGTACTCCGTGCATGTATCAGTGTATGACTTCTCCACTGACCTCCTTACGGACGTAGTCGGCACCATCTTTTCAGAGCAGACGTTTGGTCTGGAACAAGTAACCGATAATACAATAATAAGTAACATGAATGTCGTGTCACGTACGATAAGTCTCGCGTTTCTTATGTTCCTCCTCCTGACTCTTTTGACGATTTACTTTATCTATATTCGGAAACAAACAGCGGCACAGTGAGGATAAGTTTAGTGTATACGTTTGGGTAATCACGTATAGTTATAAGATAAAAGTAGTAATTAAGTTCATTATATGACAAAGGTAGCAATCAATGGTTTTGGGAGAATTGGCCGCACGTTTTTTAAGATGGCACTGAATCATCCAGATTTTGAAATAGTTGCCATTAATGACTTGGGTGATATTGAAAACCTCGCATATCTTCTAAAGTATGATACTGCATATGGGCGAGGGCAGTACGAAGTGAAAACCAAAGAGGGGATGCTTGTGGTGGACGGTAAAGAAATTTCGTTTATACAAGAACGGGATCCAAAAATGCTTCCATGGAAAAAGTTAGATATTGATATTGTTGTCGAAGCAACAGGTTTTTTTTCCAGTTACGAAAAATCAAAAATGCACCTGGAGGCTGGAGCGAAACGTGTGGTTGTTTCTGGGCCAGTCAAAGATGACCCAGAAGCGGCAGGAGTGGTTGGTGCAACTGTACTTATGGGGGTCAATGATGAGGTATTGTCTTCATGCGATATAAGTTCAAATGCATCTTGTACTACCAACGCTACTTCACCGTTGGTCGCTATCTTAAAAGAATCCGTAGGTATTGAGAAGGCTATTTTAAACACCATTCATGCGTACACATCCACTCAGTCACTGGTTGATGGGCCTTCAAAAGATTTTCGGAAAGGGCGTGCTGCAGCACAAAATATCATCCCTACCTCTACGGGAGCAGCTGTCGCAACAACCTTGGCACATACTGATCTCTCAGGGAAGTTTGACGGTATCTCGGTTCGTGTACCAGTACCCGTCGGGTCACTTGTGGACATTACTTTTATTTCATCAAGAGACACTACTGTTGAGGAGGTGAATGAACTGCTTCGAACTGCCGCAACGCAGCCTAAATGGAGCACTCTTTTTGCTACAACCGATGAGCCGTTGGTTTCTTCAGATATAGTAGGAGCTCAATTTGCATCTATTGCAGACTTAGCTATGACACGAGTGGTAGACGGTAACCTCATAAAGGTACTTGCTTGGTATGACAACGAGACAAGTTACACACATACCCTTGTTGAGCACATAGCTGCAGTTGCACGATTCTTTAATACAAAAGCGGGAACATAAAATATGAAACCAACTGTTTATTTTGCAACTGATCACGCTGGTTTTGAACTCAAAAATGTTCTGCTGGCGTTTGTACGAGATGAGCTGCACTATGATGTAGTTGACTGTGGGCCTATGGCCTTTGATACTCAAGATGATTACCCAGATTTTATTAGCATCGCTGCTAAGAGTGTTTCAAAGACTCCCACATCTCGGGCGATTATTTTAGGTGGGTCAGGTCAAGGTGAGGCAATGGTTGCAAATCGTTTTCCTCATGTGCGAGCAACGGCCTATTACGGAGGGAGTGATGAAATTCTTACACTCTCACGCGAACACAACGACGCGAACATCCTTTCTTTAGGGGCACGGTTTCTTACTGAAACTGAAGCAAAAGAAGCGGTAACACAGTGGCTTGAGGGAACTTTTTCTGGAGACAATCGACACGTACGCCGTATTAAGAAAATAGAACATGTCACAAAATAGCATGTTGCCTATTACCGTAGTCCCATCATTACCTGCTGTATCTTTTAGTGAAATTGAATCCTTATGCAAAGCTCTTGAAGGGGTGGCTCGTGAGATTCAAGTTGACATTGTTGATGGAAAATTTGTACCGTTAGTTTCTTGGCCTTTCACGGAAGAAGATCCAGTAACAGCTTTGTCTCAACTGTCTCAGTTTACAGATTCTTTTTCTTTGGAAATGGATTGTATGGTTTGCAATCCTGAACAGTATCTTGATATCTTTGTAACGCTTGGGGTGAAACGGGTAGCTATTCATGTTGGTAGTACGCAAGCGTATGCTGAAATTATTAGTCATGCAAAAAAGCATGGATATAGATTGGGTTTTGCACTGACCAACGACACTCCATTGGATGTAGTGTTGCAATACATTGATGAGATTGAGTATGTACAACTTATGGGTATTAAAGAAGTGGGGCAACAGGGTCAGCCTTTTGATGTACGGACACTCGCGCGTGCACGAGAGTTACGTGCCCAGTTTCCGGAACTTGAAATTGCTGTTGATGGAAGTGTAAATGCCAATACGATGCCACAGTTATATGCTGCAGGGGTTACGAGATTTGCACCAGGTTCTGCTATAGCAAAAACTGAAAATCCAGCTGATTCCTATAAACAGTTACTCTCTTTGGTTACCTAGTTCACGCGTTATACTATTAGTACATGTATTATCTTTCAAATACTGAAGTAAGGGATTTAGAAGTAAAAGCCAACGAAATTCGTCAGAGTATCATTGAGATGCTTGTTGCAGCCGGGTCAGGACACACTGCAGGGCCACTTGATATGGCTGACATTTTTTCGTTGTTGTACTTTAGTGTACTCAAGCATGATCCAAAGAATCCCGATTGGGAAGAGCGGGATAGATTAGTGCTTTCAGCGGGGCATATTTGTCCGGTGTTGTATGCAGCTATGGCTCATTCTGGATATTTTCCCGTGGAAGAGCTTATGACACTCCGTAAGTTTGGATCACGTCTCCAAGGACATCCTCACCGCACGGTCTTACCAGGTATTGAAACAAGCTCTGGACCACTTGGTAGTGGACTGTCACAGGCGGTCGGCATGGCTATTGCAGAACGAATGGATAACCCATACACGTCTAAATTTATATATTGTATAACTGGCGATGGGGAACTCAACGAAGGACAGATCTGGGAAGCTGCTATGCTTGCAGGTAAAGAACAACTTCACAACTTGGTAGTTATCGTAGATCGTAACGGTATCCAAATAGATGGCTATACACGTGATGTCATGCCACTTGAGTCACTACGAGGGAAGTTTGAAGCATTTAACTTTGATGTTCAAGAAGTAGACGGACATAATATTCGCATGGTCAACGACGCAATAGGGAAAGCACAGAGCATCTACTCTCAGCCTTCAGTGATTATTGCACACACTATTTCATCCAAAGGAGTAGATGTATTTGAGCGTGATTTCCGTTGGCACGGTAATCCTCCAGGTAAAGGTCCTGAAGACCGCGTACCTAAAGGTGAGCAAGCTGAGATAGCGCTTGAGAAGCTACGTACCTTGGGAGGTATGATTAATCCATCAGATTCATAATTATTATGTTTGCAAAACACTTAGATAAAAGAATATGTACCCCTGATGTTCAACAGGTACCAAATCGTAATGGATATGGGGATGGCTTGAAAGAAGCTGGAGAGAAAAATCCCAACGTTGTCGCGTTAGCGTGTGACTTAACAGGTTCAACTCGTACCAGCGTATTTGCGGATGCATTCCCTGAACGATTTGTTCAAGTAGGTGTTGCAGAGCAAAACATGGCATCAGTGGCTTCGGGTATGGCCGCAGTAGGAAAGATTCCTTTTATCGCATCGTATGCGATGTTTTCTCCGGGACGTAGCTGGGAACAAATTCGTACGACTATTGCGTATAACGAATCGAATGTAAAGATTATTGGTGCGCACGCAGGTGTGTCTGTAGGCCCAGACGGAGCGACACATCAAGCGATTGAAGATATCGCCATCATGCGTGTGATTCCAGGTATGGTTGTCTTGGCGCCTTGTGATGCCATTGAAGCGAAGAAGGCAATACTCGCTGCAGCGATACATACGGGACCAGTATATATACGACTTGCACGAGAAAAAACACCAGTGGTCACAACCGAAGATTCTCCTTTTGAGATTGGAAAGGCTGAAGTATTTCTTGAGAAAGAAGCAACACACGAAAAAACTGTAGGTATCATTGTAACCGGTACGTTGGTACACAATGCACTTGAGGCAGCCAAAAAACTTAATGAACAAGGAGTGGGTGCATCGGTATTGAGTATGACGACTATTAAACCATTGGACACTAAAGCATTGGATACCTTTGCAAACGAACATGACGTATTGGTTACTGTTGAAGAGCATCAGGTTGCAGGAGGTTTAGGGTCAGCAGTGGCTGAGTACATAAGTGAAACCAATCCCAAACGAATAGTCCGCTTGGGAGTACATGATTCATTTGGTCAGTCTGGAGAGCCAGATGAGCTCATTGCCCACTATGGAATGGACACATTATCGATTATTGAGAAAGTTAATAAGGTTCTTGCTTAACTATGAAAAACCAACGTGGATTCACCTTGGTTGAATTGCTGATAGTTATTGCAATTATTGGTATTTTGTCGACTGTGATACTGGCGGCTCTTGATGAGGTTCGAATAAAAAGTCGCGACGCAAAAAGGTACTCCCAAGCGTGGGAGTTTATGAAAGCATCTGAACTTCTTTTTAGTGATAATGGAAGTTACCCCGATGATCTTGAGACCGAGGGCATCCCAGTTCCGATATCAAATATTTCAGGTCCTCTAAGTGTATACTTGAGTCAGGCCCCTGTTGACCCGTTGTACACTGGGGATCAAGGGTATCGATACTGCAGTTCCAATAACCTCCTTTCAATGGCAATTTTAGTAAATACTGAGAGGGATAAAGGAGGTACTAACTATTGTTCGATTAGTCGCGGTACTGCTCAATATACTAATGTTATATGCAATGGGCTGGATGCAATTGAGAAGTGTAGTCTACGTGTGGTCAGATAATATAAAAATAGCCGGGAGCGATGCTCCCGGCTATTTTTCTGACTACACCATTTTTATATCTTTCTAGATTTGTAAACTTCAGGTGCTTCATCGAGGAACTTTAATAACTGTTCTCGTGTCAGAAGTCCTTCTTGTGCACCGATGTATTGCACGACGTTCATTGAATTAACGGGTCCCCATGCCAAAGCTTCTGCAGGAGTCATCCCAAGTGCTATAGCAGTGGTGAATGTTGATGAAAATGAATCACCTGCACCAGTTCGATCTTCTGGAGGGGCAGGGTCTGGATACATAGGCATATGCCATGCTTGGTCGTCCTCGTCGACTACGTATGCTCCTTCAGGGCCATCAGTGATTACGGGCATTTTTGGTCCGAGTTCTTTAAACGCACGAATGAGTGTTGGTACATCTTGTTCTTGTGTATTAAGAATAGTTTGAGCTTCTTCTTTATTGCAGAAGAATATGTCAGTTACTTCGTAAAGTGCCTTAAGTTTCTCGGCACCAAGTTTTATTTGGAACGTGCCCGGCTGAAATACCAGTTTTGTTTCGGGGTGTTCAGTTACGTATTTTGCGATTTCAAAGTGATAGTCGATACCATGTTCACCAATTGATGAAAAATAAATAAAGCGAGGGGGTACCTCAAAATCAGGAAGTACATATGGGTACTGCTCATGGTTAATAAGGATGGTTCGCTCTGGTCCATAGCGTAGTACATAGTGGTAATTGGTTTTTTTACCTTCATGCACTTTTACGTATTCAGTGTGCACTCCTTCGGCACGTAGCTTCTCTAAGCAGTCAGTACCGTTACGGTCATGGCCCACATTTGAAATTAATGCAGTTTTTAAACCAAGACGATGCGCTCCTACCGATGCATTGGGTGAATTTCCAACAGCATTAACTACTGTTACATCTTCATAAGGCAGTTTGTTTCCAAAACTCATCTCAAGTGTTTTGCGGCCCGTATCAAGGTTCTTTGATACCGTCGCGTATTCTCCTGACAACTTAATGAAGGCGTCAACTACCATGTCGCCGATGGCGACAAAATCATATTGTTCTGACATATACATATAGTATAACGTACCGCACCAGGTTCACATTATTTAATGTGTGAGTACAAGCAATACAGGTGCATCATATGGGATTGAGCTTTTTTGGGAGTATGTTATGGTATTGCCCATATGACAACAAAACTAGAAGTTACAAAACGAGAAGGGAATGTAGAAACGTTACGTTCTGAGGGAAATATTCCTGCAATTGTATATGGACCAAAGCAAGAACCAATTTCAATCACGGTAAGTAAAATCGTGTTTGAAAAGACATTACATGAAGCTGGGGAGTCAACGATTATTAGTCTCGTTGGCTTAGATGAAGAGATTGAAGTATTAGTTCATGACGTAGCTTTCAATGCAGAAAAGGGAGGTGTTGAACATGTAGATTTTTACGCTATTGAACGAGGTAAAGAACTTACTACCAATGTAACGCTGGAATTTGTCGGAGAGGCACCAATTGAAAAAACTGGAGCAACTGTCACAAAAGTATTGCATGAATTAGAGGTTACCTGCCGTCCAGGGGTACTCCCATCACATATTGATGTAGACATCACGGTACTTGTTGATGAGCAGTCACAAATCTTAGTAAAAGACTTAAAAATTGCTGACGACATTACGTTAAGCGCAGAACCTGATGCTGTTGTCGCTTCAGTTTCAGCTGCTCGTGAAGAAGAATCTGAAGAAGTGGAAGCAGTTGATATGGATGCTGTGGAAGTGGAAGAGAAAGGGAAGGCAGGAGGTGAAGCGGAAGTATCTGAATAAAGCTTTACACCTTGTATAAAAAAGCATCTGTCTATACGATAGGTGCTTTTTTGCAGCAAGGTGCACATGAGTGATATACTTACCCCACTATGCAGAGATTTGCAGCATTTTTCGTTTGTATGAGTATGGTTCTCCCATACGTTGCTTTTGCTGAAACTGACACTGAACGTCGTGCGCGCTTAGAGGCTCAACTTCAGCAAGTGGAACGACAGATCCTCCATCAACGAGTGTTAGTTGATAATAAGAAGTCGGAACGGCAGTCATTGGAACGTGACCTTAATATTATTGATGCGGAAATAACTGAAGCACAGCTAGGCATCAGAGCACGTACTGTTGTGATTGAGCAGTTATCGAATCAGATTGATGAAAAAGAAGAGGTTATTATCATTCTCAATGAACGACTTGAGAAACAGCGTAATTCATTGGCAGAACTTATCAGAAAGACGCAGGCTGTGGATGATTTCTCTTTAGTTGAGGTTATGTTGAGTAATGCGAATTTTTCAGAATTCTTTGCTGAAGTGGAGAGTTTCCGTACAGTTAAGAGATCTCTCAATAATTCATTAAGTGCACTTAAGGAGATAAAGTTAGATACACAAACACAGAAGAACTCGCTGGAGGGTAAGCAGTTGAATGAGGCACAGATGAAAATTACACAAGAGATTGAGAAGAAAAATATTGAAGTACAAGAAGCAGCGAAAGAAAGAATCTTGGTAGTAACAAAAGGGGAAGAGCAAGCATACCAAGAATTGCTCATATCACAGCAAAAATCAGCTGCACAGCTTAAGTCACAACTCTTTAAGTTGCTTGGTGGAGGTGCCGCTATACCATTTCCTGATGCAGTTGCGTATGCACAGATGTCAGAAGATATGACTGGTACTCCAGCAGCGTTAATTCTTGCAATTCTTGAGCAGGAGTCCTCATATGGAAGTAATATCGGCGGTTGTACTATGGGGGATCTTTCTTTAGGAAAAGACATTATGCATCCAGACAGGGATAAACCACCCTTTTTAGCGATAGCTGAAGAAATCGGATTTGACCCGGCAACACAGCAGGTTTCATGCCCACTGCGTCGAAGTGATGGAAGTCGCATAGGGTGGGGTGGTGCGATGGGGCCATCTCAATTTATTCCAAGCACGTGGGCAATTTATGGAGGATTTAAAAAAGATGCGGCTGGACGGTATACATATATACGATCGCAAGATGCGATTAGAACGCTACTGGGTAAATCCTCTGCAGGTAATCCGTTTAGTAATCAGGATGCCTTTTTAGCAACTGGATTACTATTGCGAGATAATGGTGCCAATGGAAACTATAACAGCGATAGAACTGCTGCTCTGCGTTATTACGCTGGATGGGGTGGTGCTAATAATCCAGAAAATGCCTTTTATGGAAATGGAGTTATGAAACGCAAAGCGCGACTCGACGGCGACATCAGGGTGTTGCTGTCTCAATAGTTTAACGATAAGACAGAATATCTACAGTTTCTTGCAAGAGAGACAGTGGACGGGGGTATTGTTCACGAGACATTGCTTATTGTATGGTTTCTGGTATAGTATGCCGCATTACAAAGGTCGCGTACTAAGCCGTGGCCACAAAAACATTTTATGAAAAAAGATATTCACCCAGAAAACTACCGAATGGTAATCTTCCACGATAACTCAAGTAATGCTCGTTTTCTTGTAGGTTCTACAGTTGCATCAAACGATACGGATAAATGGGAAGACGGTAACGAATATCCGTTAGTACGCGTTGATGTGTCAAGTGATACACACCCATTCTATACGGGACAAGAAAAAGTTATGGATACTGCAGGTAGAGTAGAGCGATTCAAAAATCGAGCTTTGAAGAAAAAGAAATAACTATCTATCTTTACTATCAAAAAAGACTCATGAGGTATCGATGTATACCAGTGAGTCTTTTTTGTTGGTAAAAAAGAAAACTTAGCGTACTATGGAATTCATATTATTATGGAACACGATCAAGATAAACTAGAAGAATTTAAAAACAACCACAAGACACAGTACTTATTGTCTGTTTATAATGCTGAATTACAGAAACTCGTAGATGCTCGTGAACTTGCGGACTCTGATCCAGAGATGGCTGAATTGGCTAAAGAGGAAATTGAAACACTAGAAGTACAGCTTCAGAACCAGTTTGATGAGATGGATAAGATTATTGAATCTACTAAAGAGGAGGAAGCAAAGCCATATGGCGTTATGCTTGAAGTGCGTGCAGGAGCAGGAGGCGATGAGGCCGCTCTTTTTGCTGAAGAGCTTGCTGCTATGTATCTCACATACGCTCAGAACAAAGGATGGCAAACAACCGCAGAGCATAAATCAGTAGCAACTATGGGAGGATATAAGGAGGCAGCATTTGAGATTCTTTCTTCAGCAGTATACGACGCATTCAAGTTTGAAACTGGTGTGCATCGTGTACAGAGGATTCCTAGTACTGAGAAACAAGGAAGAATTCACACTTCCACTGCATCAGTAGCAGTGCTCCCAATGCGAAAGAAACCAAAGATCATAATCGACCCGGGTGATATTGATATGGAGTTTTCTCGTTCTGGTGGAGCAGGAGGTCAGAACGTGAACAAGGTAGAAACAGCAGTACGTGTAGTCCATCGACCAACAGGATTGGATGTACGATGTGAGTCCGACCGTTCACAGCTAAAAAACCGTGAAAAAGCTATGGCGATGCTTATTGCAAAGCTGGAGGCGCGCCATGAAGAAGAAGAAGCACGAAAGCATTCCGAGGTGCGGAGTAATCAAATCGGAACAGGAGACCGGTCAGAGAAAATTCGCACATACAATTTTCCACAAAACAGAATTACAGATCACCGCATCAAGGAGTCGTGGCACACCATCGAAGCAACACTAGGTGGAGAACTCCAACCGATTATTGATGCGATGCACAAGGCTGAATCAGAACTGTAGTTTATCTCTACTCAGCTACTTTGCTAGAGTAAGCAAAATTTTTGTTTTTTAAGTCCAGCGATTCGCCCAAGGGCAGAACGAATCGGGACCTAAGTTCAAAATAGTCGTTACACTCCTTTTTCATTCACTATTGCACCTCTCTATACCCTGTGGTACTATTTCGCCGTTGCGCAAAAGCGCTTTTTTATATAAAGGTTCCTACTTTTATATACTCAGCACTCCTTTATTACTGGGGTACTGTGCTCGTGCGGCGTCATTTATGGGTGCCACCTCGATGTCACAGAATACAGTTTATTAATTAACAAAGGAGGTGCTGGAATTATCTAAATATATGTCAACAGAAAACAACGAAACAAACCTGATTGAACGCCTCTTTAAAGCAGGTGCTCATTTTGGTTTTAGCAAAAGCCGACGTCACCCTTCAGTAGTACCATTTATTTTTGGTTCAAAAAATGGAACTGATATTTTTGACCTTGAACAGACTGCAACACAAATAGACTCAGTTAAGAAAGTACTTGCTGAAGCAGGTGAAAACGGGAAAACGGTACTCTTTGTGGGGACTAAAGATGAAGTTTCAAAATTAGTAAATGAGGCATCACAAAAGGTAGAAATGCCATTTGTAACAAACCGTTGGATTGGAGGACTCCTTACAAACAACTCAGAAATCAAAAAGCGAATTGAACGTCTCAAGACACTCACTGCTGAACGTGAGTCAGGAGAACTCGAACGTAAATACATTAAAAAGGAACGAGTAGTTATCGGAAGGGAGGTTGATAAGTTGGAATTTAATTTCGGTGGTGTAAAGAGCATGGATCGTACTCCTGCGTTGATGGTGGTTGTTGACCCACGTCACGATTTTATCGCAGTACAAGAAGCGAATGATCTCAACATTCCTGTTGTGGCAATCATGAGTTCTGACTGTGATGCAAAAAAAGTTCAATTACCGATTTTAGTAAATGATGCGCTCACTTCAAGTGTGGAACTCGCATTGACAGAAATAACTGCTGCATACGCTGAAGGACGAACAAAATACGTGCCAGCACCAGTTCGATCAACTCGGCCACAGCGAAGCGAAGGAGCTCGACCACGGCCACGACGAACATTTGACCGTCGATAGTATCTACAGACGCAGATATATCTATTAATTCACTTAGTTAAGTACATTGAGTATGGAAATTACATCAACACAAATTAAAGAACTGCGAGAGAAAACTGGAATCTCAGTTATGCAGTGTAAAAAATCTCTTGAAGAAGCAGAAGGTGATATGGATAAAGCACTTATCATCTTGAAGAAAAAGCGAAGCGAAGCTGCTGATAAGAAATCAGACCGGGTACTTGGCGCTGGTGTAGTAGGTTCATATATCCATAACACCAATGAAGTAGCTTCATTGGTACTCCTTTCATGCGAGACAGACTTTGTTTCTAAAAATGAAGAATTTATTACGCTTGCAAATGATATTGCAATGCATGTTACAGCAATGGACCCAAAGTATATCTCTAAGGATGAATTAGACGACACAATCATTGAAAAAGCTAAGGAAGTTTTTGCAGAAGATGTAAAAGACAAGCCAGAAGAAATGCAGGAAAAAATCATGGAAGGGAAGCTTAATAGCTACTTTAAGGATCAAATTTTACTGGAACAATCTTTCGTTAAAAATCCCGATACCACAATTGCAGAAATGGTAACAGGGGCAGTTCAGAAGTTTGGGGAGAACGTTGCGATTGCACAAGTTTCAAGAGTTTCCGTAAAATAGGTACATGACTATCGCATTAATATGTTTTGCGTCCAGTGCAATGATTCTGGTGGTCATCTCAGCGATTTTCCGTATTGAAGATGCACGAGGGAGTCATTTACTAGTTCTCGCGCATACGAGAAGTTTGTTTAATAAAAGCATCGTAAAATTATCCGGTGCGCTATCAAAGATGGATACTTATGTTGGTAGAGGGTTTTTACGCCTGATGCTTCATTATCTTGCACATAGTGTGTTACAAAAATTCCTATCACTTATTAACCGTGCTGAGAAATGGGTTGAAAACTTGTTACGACGCAACAAACAAGTGTCCAAAGATATCCGTAGTGCAAAGAAGAGAACACATCTGGACGCTATGACCGAGCATAAAGAAGAGGTTGCACTTACTGATGTTCAAAAAGAAAAAATGAGATCACACGAGGCATAGGTTGCAAATTTTTCAAAACTTGCAATAATAGTCCCACTTTGCAGAAGAAGACAAATAAATAATTTTCTCAGCTTAAACCCTGAGAGCCACCTTAGCTCAGTTGGTAGAGATGAGGAAGTGTGGGACACTTCCGAATCACTTGTCACAAGTGAGTTGCCGTGAAATTAAAGTTAGACCAATAGTACAATTCAATACGCCACCTTAGCTCAGTTGGTAGAGCAACTCACTTGTAATGAGTAGGTCGTCAGTTCGAATCTGACAGGTGGCTCCAGGCAAAAAAGTCCCGCAAGGGACTTTTTTAGTACCTGACCTGCGTCAGGTACGTGCCTGGAGCCAAGCCGGAGCGCTGTGAGGAGCTTGCGACGAACAAGTGAGGCGGGGTCGAGAACACTTGCTAGATTTCAAGCGAAGCGCAGAAATATAGTTAGTGATTCGTGACGCTCATTATTTAAAAAGAATACCCCGTCAGCTTGCTGCGGGGATGAACCAAAGGAAAGTTTGAAAACCTTGGTTTTCATATATACATAGGGCGAAGCACAGAAAGATACCCCGCCGAATGAACGTAGCGATAGCGCAGTGAATGAGGGGAATGCTTGCATCGGGGAGTTTTCATTCCACACTCGATAATTTAAAACACACAAATAACGCCTTAAAAGCTTTATTTTAAGCTAAAATAAGTATATACTCACGATTACGAATATGGAGGAATCATCGCATTTACTACCGTATGCACAACGTACGGACTTTAAAGTGGGACGCGCACCTGAGCTTTCTGGGAAAGACAGGCGTTTTTATCGTTTTCTAGAAATTCTTCCTGGCGCAGCTGCGTGGACAACTCTCTTAGGTGTGTTATGGATGTCCAACTATGCACCGTTCATTGCGGCATACTTCATTATTGGCTTTGCTATCTACTGGGTGTTAAAAACTGCATTTCTCTCATACCACTTACGCTACAACTGGAAACGTCTTCGACATCATCTTTCATTAGATTGGGTTCAGATGATAGAACGTTTTGAATTTGGTCACCTGTATCAAATGGTCGTTCTTCCTTTTTTTGAGGAGCCAGAAGATATTGTTAACGCAACCATACAGTCTCTTGCTGATACCCGTTATGACAAAAAAAGTATCATTATCGTTCTTGCTGCGGAAGAACGAGCAGGGGAATCTGCTCAAAAGGTAGCTCAGTCGATGAAGGATAAGTGGGGTGATACCTTCGGTTCATTCCTTGTGACTACACACCCTAAAGATGTTCCTGGTGAAATGGCTGGTAAAGGTTCCAACGCGACGTATGCAGCAGAACAAGCTCGGGTAAAAATTCTTGACCCACACGGTATTCGATACAACCACACACTAGTCTCGATTTTTGATATCGACACTGTACTCTATCCAGATTATTTCAATTGTTTAGTTTGGCACTTCATGACTGTGGAGCATCCCTTGAAGACATCTTTCCAGCCAATACCTATTTTCAATAACAACATTTGGGAAGCACCAGCGGTAGCTCGTGTGGTTGCTATGAGCAGTACATTCTGGGAAATGATACAGCAGGAACGTCCAGAGCGAATGGCGACCTTCTCGTCACACTCAGTGAGTTTTCAGGCACTGTACGAAGTGGGATATTGGCAGAGCAATATGGTTAACGAAGACTCGCGTATTTTCTGGAATCTTCTTATGGCCAATGACGGAGATTATCGTGCGGTACCTCTGTCGTACCCAGTTTCTATGGATGCCAATGCAGCCTCAACTCTTTGGCAAACTATTAAAAACATTTATAGACAGCACCAACGATGGACATATGGTGTAGAGAATTTTTGTTACATTGTGTATCACTTCACTAAAAATAAAAAAATACCATTACGTCGTCGAATAACTATTGGCCTACAACAAGCTGAAGGTTATTGGTCATTGGTAACTAATCCAATCATGCTCTTTATTCTCGGGTGGGCACCTATCTTCCTCGGAACTCCAGAATTTCACCAAACCGTATTGTCATACAATCTTCCTATTATGGTCCGCGACCTTCTTATGTTTGCAATGTTTGGGTTAGTTATTTCATCAGTTATTTCACTTACAATGCTTCCGCCACGACCTAAAGAAAAAAGCCGGCTGAAGTATGTTGTTCTTGCGCTGCAGTGGATTCTTGTGCCGATAACGATGATTGTGTTCAGTGCGATTCCTGGTCTACACTCTCAGACCCGACTAATGCTTGGAAGGTATATGGGCTTTTGGGTAACACCAAAGACCCGCATATAATTTATAATTATGACACCAACACCTGAAGTAAAACCTCTTCCACACCTCCAAAGACGAATCATATTTATATGTTCGATACTTGTTTTTTGTGTGACCGTACCGCTACTTGTTTTTTATGCTGTAGGGTACCGTTTTGATTTTGCTGGAGAGGTGAGCAACATTAAAAGTGTCGGTGGTGTGTATGTAACCTCTGAGATTCAGGATATTGAAATGTATATTGATGATGAACCAGTGGAAGATATGCGTATTTTCCAGAACGCCGCATATATACAAAACCTAGAGGCAGACATCCACCAAGTACATACACAAAGTGCTGGTCTTCAAACATGGATAAAAGAGCTCCCTGTCTTCTCTCATTTTGTGACTGAAGTACAAAGTTTTAATATGCCCACTGTCCCACAAATACGTTTGGTAACTGAGTATGAAACTCTTGAGGGAAGTACTGTTTTATTTGATGAAGCAACAACCACGAAGTTTATATTTGCCTCTACAACCAATATTATTTTTCAGGCAACAACAACCGCTACCACAACGTACGAACTGAATCCTGAGTTTGTATATATTGAAACACTTTTTGCATCATCCTCAGAAGAAAAGTTATTACTCAAACGCCAACAAGAATTGATAGAAGAAAACCGTTTTACCTTTGGTCCCGTGACACCAACCACAACTTCAACGATATCTGCAACAACAACAAAATTGTGGCGCGATGTCCAATTATCTGAAAAGGAAGGTGATGTGTATGCCCAGTGGACTGGTAAAGATAATGATATCCCGTATTACTTCTGTGTAAATCATGAAGAGGCCTCAAGCACTATTTCGTTATATGGACAACATGTCTACGATGCTCTTTTGAATGAATATGGAACAACCAGTGAGTTTTCCAATGCATTGTATGTAACTGATCGTATATGTCGCACAGAGATTCGTATTGACCGATTGTGGCAGAGTGTACAGTGGTTCGATTTCCTTCCAGGGAGTAGAGATCACATACTTATGCAATTACAAGATGGAGTGTATGTTGTAGAAATAGATGACCATTCTTGGCAAAACGTACAATTACTCTACCCAGGAGATTATTTGCAGGTAGTACTTGATGGAGGCCGAATCTTAATTAAAGATGATGAGTACTATGTAGAAGTCTTTACTGAACTTCAGCAATAGTAGTCCTGCACGATTATTAAACTTTTGATACTATAAGAACCTATGCAAAAAGGACATCAACACCCATTAACACAAATGATATCTGAGATTAACAGTATTTTTTCTGAGATTGGCTTTGTGTTTGCTGAAGGCCCAGAGGCTGAGACTGAGGTCTATAACTTCGATAAACTTAATGTACCCAAAGATCACCCTGCTCGAGATATGCAAGATACATTCTGGTTTCGTAATGAGGATGTCACGGAGCCTACAGTGTTACGAACTCATACCTCACCTGTGCAAACACGGTTTATGGAGTCACATGAACCGCCTGTTCGAGTTATTGTTCCTGGGAAAGTATTCCGTAATGAAGCGACCGATGCAACGCATGAAGCGCAATTTCACCAGCTTGAAGGGTTGTATGTAGATAAGGGAGTACACATGGGACACTTGAAGGGGACTATTGAGTATTTCTTCTCTAAGTTTTTTGGAGGTAAAACAGAGATTCGTTTTCGACCAAGTTTTTTCCCGTTTGTGGAGCCGGGTGTAGAAATCGATATGATGCTTAAAGGTAGCGATAGCAAGCTTGCCAATAAATGGATTGAAGTTATGGGAGCAGGAATGGTGCATCCAAATGTTCTGAAAGATGCAGGAGTTGACCCAGAAGTGTATTCAGGATTTGCGTTCGGCATGGGAATTGATCGCTTGGCAGTTATGAAGTATGGAATCAATGATGTGCGTGACTTGTACACTGGAGACCTTCGTTTCATTAATCAGTTTTAGTCAGATATTTTATGTTAGTAGTACACAATTGGCTTAAAGATTATATTGGTGACTCCATTCCTTCTGCGCAAGAGATTGAGAAGCTTTTGACATTCCATTCTTTTGAGATCGAAGGAATTGAAACAGTCGCAGGGCACGAAGTGATTGATGTGGATGTGTTGCCAAACCGTTCGTCAGACTGCTTGTGCCATCGAGGCATTGCGCGTGAAATCGCAACTATTACAGGAGTACCTTTAGTAAACGATCCACTTCAGAAAGAAATTACTCCACAAGAGACTGACGTTATTACGGTTGATATAGAAGATGAAAAAGCGTGTCCACGATTTACTGCGTCATTGATGACGGGCATTGAGGTGAAAGATTCACCACGGTGGCTACAGGACCGACTGCAGGCCCTCGGTCAGCGACCAATCAATAATATTGTTGATGCAACCAACTACGTCATGTATGCCATTGGGCAACCAATCCATGCGTATGATGCTGATAAATTCCCACAAGTAGATGGAAAGTGGCAATTTGCTGTACGGTATGCAAAGGAAGGAGAGGTAGTGAGTTTGATTGCTGAAGGCGGGAAGGATGAAGACCGTGATGTAGTTCTGAAAGGTACCGAACTTTTGATTATTGATAAATCGTCAAACACTCCAATTGGTCTAGCAGGAGTAAAGGGCGGACGATTTGCAGGAGTGGATGAAAATACTACGAAGATAATTATCGAGTGTGCACACTTTGACGCTACGCTTACACGTAAGACAGCACGGCGACTTGGTATTGTCATTGACGCTTCAAAACGTTTTGAAAATGAATGTTCACGAGAGTTGCCACTCTGCGCACAACAAGAAGTTACTGCACTGATTGCCGATATTGCTGGAGGAGCAGGACAGGGAGTGCTTGATGTCTATCTAGAGAAAAAAGAAAATACAAAAGTGAGCGTACGACCTGAAAAGGTAAATGCGTTACTGGGACTGTCTCTGTCAGAGGATGAGATGGAATCAATCCTTACGCGTATGGGAGCTACTGTAGAAAAAGCGGGGGACCACTTTGAATGTGTTGGTCCATGGGAGCGAACTGACCTATCAATCGAGGAGGACTTTACTGAAGAAATTGGACGAGTATACGGCCTAGATAAGATTGAGTCAGTTGTGCCAGAGACGGTGGCCCTTACGGAGCTTAATGCACGACACTCCTACAGCGAACAAGTTCGTGATGTTTTGGTCGGGTTAGGTTTCTCTGAGGTCATCATCTCATCCTTTAGGAAGAAAGATAAAATACGACTACAAAATGCGCTTGCAAGTGATAAAGAATACATGCGCTCCAACCTGGCAAAGGGGATTGTGGACGTTCTAGATAAAAATGCAGGATTTACCGACTTGCTCGGCATCGAAGATATTCGTGTATTTGAAATTGGAACAGTTTTTCATAAAACAGAAGGTGGCATTGCAGAACATGTATCTCTGGCACTTGGCGTACGAACCAAAGCAAGTGGCTACAACCCAAAAGATGAGGCAGTACTTGAAGAAGTGTTGGGAGTAATCGAATCAAAGCTCAATACTACGGTTAACCGTAGTATTGAGAAGGGGGTGTTTGAATGTAACTTCACTGAAGTATTTGAATCTCTTCCTGCGCCAGCTGCGTACGAAACTGTTTCTGTTGCAGAAGAGATTGCGTATAAACCTTTTTCTCTGTATCCAGCTATGACTCGTGATATTGCAATGTGGGTTCCAGAAGGAACTTCGAAGGAAGATGTGGAAAAGGTGCTCAATGAATCAGCAGGGGACTTGCGAATACGTACGACACATGTTGATGAATTTAGTAAAGAGGGAAGGACGTCACTTGCATTTCGTTTGGTATTTCAAGCAATGGATCGAACACTCACTGATGATGAAGTGAATACTGAAATGGATAAAGTGTACAAAGCGGCTACAGAACAAGATTGGGAAACTCGATAATCAGCAGACTCGCTAAACAACATTTAAGAAATAATATAAAATAAAACCTCTCATTCGAGAAGGTATTTCATTCTATTACAATGCTCTACGTTGTAATGGTGACGAGTGGGCTTTCTGAGGATGAAAACCCACTACGTCAGTTACATTAGTGTGGTTACTGTGCCATACGATTTGGTGGGTTATAGTGCTTTTTAGCAAAAATGAGATATTCTGCCCAACCAGAATCATGAAGTGTCGGAATCCCAAGCCATGAAAGCACAGGTACACGTTTTGTATTAGCACATTCCCTTGCTTTTGCAGCTTCAGCCTTTTCGTCAAAGTCTGGCTGCAACCAAGGGTATTTTTCTGCGGTTTTCTCAGTCATATCGAGCTCCTTTCATGATTTGAGATAATGAATGACCTTATTTACACCATACACCCGAATAAAAGCAAGGGTCAAGGGGTATCTGTGTATAACTTAATTTTTGATTCTGATAATTTACCACTTTCTCCCAAATTAGGTCCATGAAAACGTGAATTATCAACCACTAAAAAGAGGTAAAATATGTTATAATTGAATGAAATAAGGCTTTAAAAAAGCCTATATTGAATTTAGTTCCCGATTTGTTCTGCCCTTGGGCAAATCGCTGAACAGAGCTTATTATTGATTTATATTACTAACCCATGGCAGCAAAAAAAGACGATGCAAAGACATCTGATAAGAAGAAGAAAGGAGGATATGACGCCTCGTCCATTTCGGTCCTAGAAGGACTTGATCCAGTACGAAAACGCCCAGGTATGTACATTGGTACCACTGGTCTTGAAGGACTCCATCACCTTATTTGGGAGATTTTTGATAACTCACGCGATGAAGCGATGGGTGGTTTTGCTGACCGTGTGGAGGTAGCGCTACTCCCCGATAACTATATTCGTGTAGTAGACAACGGACGTGGTATCCCTGTGGACATGCACAAACAAACAAAAGTTTCTGCGCTTGAAACTATTATGACCACACTCCATGCGGGAGGTAAGTTTGGAGGTGAAGATACTGGATACAAGGTATCAGGGGGACTTCATGGTGTAGGTGTGTCAGTAGTGAATGCTCTTTCAACCCATACTCGAGTAGACGTACATAAAGATGGGGGTCACTACATGCAGGAGTACCATATTGGTATAGCGAAAGCTAGGGTGAAAAAGTTGAGTGCCACTAAGTTCAATGGAACAACTGTTATTTTCCAAGCAGACCCAGATATTTTTCCAGAGATTAAGTACGATTGGAAAAAGGTGGTTACACACTTGCGACAGCAAGCATACTTAGTTAAAGGTATGCACCTCACAGTGATTGATGCACGTGAAAGTGAAGAAGCACTGAATCCAAAAACATTGCAGGATGAAGTGTATGTCGCTGATATGAAGCTTGAGGTGCCTAAGGAAACATTTTACTTTGAAGGAGGTTTGAAGTCTTTAGTCGCGTTCAATAACCAGTATCAAAAACCAGTACATAAAAATATTTTTTATGTTGAGAAAAACGATATTGATGACGCAGTACTTTCAGTCGAGGTCGCTTTGCAGTATGTAGATGATATTTCTTCACGTATCTCAGCGTTTGCTAACAATATATACAATCCTGAACACGGTACTCATATTACTGGGTTTAAAACTGCATTGACTCGAACGCTCAACAATTACGGAAAGAAAAATAACCTTATAAAGGAAAAAGAAGGTGCGTTTACTGGGGACGATGTCCTTGAAGGTATCACTGTGGTAGTGTCAGTAAAAATGCCTGAGATTCAGTTTGAAGGTCAAACAAAGGGAAAGCTTGGTTCTGTTGAAGCTCGTGGTGCTGTAGAGTCTATTTTCGGAGAGGCATTTAACATGTACTTGGAAGAAAATCCAGATGATGCAAAAGCAATTATTAACAAGGTTTCCATAGCGGTACGTGCCCGAAAAGCAGCAAAAGCTGCAAAGGACTCTGTGATGCGTAAAGGTGCACTTGAAGGTATGTCATTACCCGGAAAGCTTGCTGATTGCCAATCAAAATCAGCAGCGGACTCCGAACTCTTTGTAGTAGAGGGAGACTCTGCGGGAGGTTCTGCAAAAATGGGACGTGATCGTAAGACGCAAGCGATTCTTCCACTACGAGGGAAAATCCTAAACGTAGAACGAGCACGTATCGACAAGATGCTTGCCTCAGAGCAGATTAAGAATTTTGTGATTGCTATGGGAACTGCTATTGGTGATGTGTTTGATATTTCGAAACTTCGGTACCACAAAATCATCATTGCAACTGACGCGGATGTTGATGGTGCGCATATTCGGACACTCCTGCTGACACTTATTTTCAGGTACTTCCGGCCATTAATTGAAGGAGGATTTATCTATATAGCACAACCGCCGCTGTATAAAATACAAAAGGGAAAAGAGACATGGTATGCATATACGGAGGCTGAAAAGATTGCTATTGTCGGTGAAGAAGAGCCAGATGAAGTAGAAAATGAAAACGAAAATGCTAATGAGACGGAAGATGTAACAAAAAGGGCACCAAAGTACCGTATCCAACGGTACAAGGGACTTGGAGAGATGAACGCTGAAGAACTAGGAGAAACAACCATGAATCCCGAAAAGCGTGTATTGAAACAAGTGGTAATCGAAGATGCACAAGAGGCTGACCGAGTGTTCGATATCTTGATGGGGAAGGATGTGGCAGCGAGGAAGTCGTTTATACAGAGCAACGCACAAAACGCCACCATTGATATTTAAAAAATGGACGAACTGCTTCGTTACAGTTCGGTAAAATAATTTTCAACGTACCTCAAGTACGCCTCAAATTATTTTACTCCTGCGCCTCGCATTTCATTCCATTTTTTAAATATCAAATCGACATCTAGCAAGAATTTTCTTCACATGTCTCGCATTCCATTCCAAACTCAAGTTTTAGATAGAGATAGATAATTCTAAAATAGGAAACATAAAAACAGGCACGTCCCTAGGGACGTGCCTGTTTTTGTTGGATTCTAGAGAATCTGGAGTATTGGTATTACTCAACTACTTTAACAGACCAGGTAAAGCTGTTATTCCTTTTGTTCACGTCATTTTTAGCTGTAACTGTAGCACCAATTTTTTCAGTACCGACTTGAGTCAGTCCCTCAAAACCAATGGTGATAATCGCTTTCTCATTAGGCTTAAGCGCCTTCTGTGATCCAGCATTGTATTCAATACCTGATGGCAGATTCGCTTCATAACTCCATGAGTCTGCAGTTTTTGTACCAACATTTTTTACTTCAAATTGGAATGCTCCGTTTTCGTCTTTGTCGAGGGTAGCAGTACGAACAAAAGTTTTTCCAGAAAGTTTTCCAATACCAAGGAAAGTCACTTGCATATCAATTTTTCCGTTTGGATCAGAAGTAGGAATTGCGTAAATGATTTCTTCGATAGTAGTTGGTGTACCAGCCACTAACCCAGTGCCAGGGTTTGTAGTAGGTGGCTTTGGAGTAATTTCGTTTATAACTACGTTTCCTTCTTCAGGTTCTATAGTAGTTGCTTCTTCTACAAGAACTGCACCAGTTGGAATGTGTATATTCACAATAGTCACCTTTGCGCTTGTAGCAATTTCTTTTGCTGACTTTACGCTAGGTGTGTAAGTCACGGTATAGGTAACATCAGTAAATCGTTGCTTTTCTGACGCAACCACTAAATCAAGTGAAGTCACAATACCAAGAGACAATGGTGTGTTGCAGTCTAATGCTCCAATATTGTTTTGAGCGTCGCGAATTTCAATTGAAACACCTTCGGCGCATGCGTATGAAAATGCATACGCTCCGGAACGATTCATTTCTGTCCATGAGAGTGTAAATGATTCACCAGTATTTATAATACTGTTTTGTGTAGCAACAATAAGTGATTGATCTTCATTGTAGTTGTAGACACCATCTGCAATTGATGCAAGTGAACTAAATGCTGAAGGAATAACACTTACAATTTGTACAGCAAGCCATACTGCAAAAAGAATTGCAGCAATAAAGCCAACAATAGCAAATGTTTTTGTTACAGAGTCTTTTTGTTCTTGTGTAACCTGGTTCATAAAATATGTATAAAATAGTTAAAGTGTACCCAAAGTCGAATTCATACATACTATCAGCAAAACACTCTCTATAACAAAGAAAGAGAGGGAAGAGCAGTATATCTGAGAGAACTTTTATCCTTTAAGAGGGGGACAGTACAGACAAACAATATCACAGTTAAATTAAATTGTCAATACATAGCCTTGACAAATATAGATAATGGTGTATTATTCTGTCCAATCTTATTTAATCATATATATACGTATGAAACTAGCAACATCACTTAACGAGCTGTATCGACGACTGTACGCACGGAAAGTTGCTTTCCTGACAGTATTTTTTGCTGTAATTCTACTCTCATACTCAATTTTATTTATCGTAGATTTCATCCCTGAACCTATTAAAGAACGAGATGTAGCTGAGGAATCTGTTGTGGTCGAAGAAGTTGTGACACAGGAAGAAGTAGCTCAACTAGTAGTAGTGCCAAAGGTAGACTCTCCATTACCGTTAAAGATTATTTTTGACACCCTTAATAAGGAAGTGAAAGTAAACAACCCAGAATCACACACAATTGCAGATCTTGATGCATCTCTACTTACAGGAGCAGTTCGACACCCCGATTCAGCTGACTTTCAAGCTGATGGAAATATCTTTATTTTAGGTCATTCGAGTTATCTACCGAATGTATTTAACAAGAATTTTCAAGCATTTAATGGTATCCAAGACCTGAAATGGGGAGATAAAATCCGTCTCCAGTCTGATGGTATGGAGTATGTCTATCAGGTAAAAAAGGTATATAAAGCAAAGGCTACGGAGGTTTTTGTCCCTGAAACACCTGGGGAAGCGAAGCTCACATTGGCCACTTGCAACAGTTTTGGTACTAAAGATGACCGATTTATGGTCGAATCAGTACTTATTGGCTCATATTCAATATAATACCCTTATAGATAAGGGTGTTTTGTGAATTTAGGTAGTATTAGAGTATAACACCATGCTATTGACAAATGTCAATATATTTGCTATACTACAGGTGTTAAAGTTCATTGAGTTTCGTAACCCACACGTTCTCTCCAGATTCATTTATTTTCCCTAGGTTTAGACCCAGGTTAAAGTAGTGAGCTTAGTGTTAAGAAATTTCGATGCAAATCGAACGATTTCCTTGCACCAAGCTCGCGGAACGTTTACTTGTGCATCTACAGATGTATTAGTAAGCGCTTCGGTGGAGCGTACTTTGAAACCTGTCCGAATTATCGGACTTCAGAAAAGGAGATGGCTATGAACAGCATCTTTAAAACTATCCTTATTTTCGGTCTGTTGTTTGCTGGTTCGTTGCCAGTAATGGCACAGGACTTTGGACGGCAGATCATGGAAATTGGTCACATTGCGGTAGACGCATCTGATCCAAAGATCATCCAGCGTACTAACGGTCGGTCTCGTACTGATCAGATTATCTGGATGTTCAAAAACATCAATCGACTTGAGCGTGACGGTCAAACTATCACTGGTTTCGATTATGAATACCGAATGGTATTCACCGAAGGAAGTGAATGGTCTGGCACTAACAACGTGCGTATGCCTGACGGAACTGTCTGGAAACGTGAGGGACGTATCTGGACATCGTCCGGTGTCGCTCAAAGTGGCATGGTTCGTATCACAGTTCCGCGTAATGCGGCACGCGATGCAGTTAACCTTTGTGTCGAAATTAACGACTATACTATGGTCGTTGGAAAGATCGTTACGAATTTGCCGACTGGTGAAGAGCGTCGCTGTTCACCAGAAAGCTTTAACAGTTTTGTGAATGGGCGGGACTGGCGCGAAGGCTTCGGTTTTCCGCTCCGCTTGCTTCCAAAATAAGGAAAGGAAAGTCATCATGACTTGCACAATCACTCGCAGGACAGCGATTTTTGGAGGGTTGGTCATGTTGGCTGCCCGTCCGAGTTTTGCAGCATCTGCAGTTCATACAAATGGGAAGATTGTCGGAAATGCCTTTCATTGGCATCGTATCGGCGTTGATCCATTTGGTAACCAGGATATTTCCGTGGCTCTTGAGCTGATGGGAATTCCACAAAAATATCGCCGTAAGATCCGCCGTACGATCCAGCGGTCGCCTGGGGTGTACAATACTCCTCACACAACTGGTGAAGTTCGTTCAAGCACGATCTATAACGCGATGGTTTCAGGTGGAGCAAATCCCAATTCAAAACCTTGGGTTGCAACTAACGTTCGACCATTTTCCTCGAATTGGCGTGCAGATCAGAAACGTACTGACATCTGGCAGTTTAACTTCCAGGCTGATCGTGCATTCTACCAAATCGAACGACCTTATGGCTGCAATAATTGGCTACTTATCGTTGTGCAAGGTACCCCGTACCGTTGCCGTTGCGATAGTCGCTATGATGCATGTCCAATCTCTCTCTGAAACATGGGAAGGCAACAAGTTTGCCTTCCCACTTCTAATATTCTTGCGTACTGGTGTAGGTAAGAGTATACAGAGGTTAAATTATATTAAATACTTATTTATGTTTACAAAAAATATTACTACAGGACTGCTTATTGCTACTGTTTTTGCTGTCCTTGCATTTGCAACGCCAGTGCTATTTTCGAATAACTTTGCACTCGACATGTCTGTTGTTTCCGCATTTGGCGGTGGTGATGGTGACGGTGGAGGTGGAGATGATGGTGGCTGTGGTGGTTGTGGAGACCCTGATCCAACTCCTGATCCAACTCCTGATCCCACACCCGACCCGTTACCTACCTGTAGCGCATTTACAGCATCACCGTCGTCACTACCTGTTGGTGGTGGGGCGTCAACTCTATCGTGGACCACTACAAATGCAGATACAACATCAATCGACAATGGAGTTGGATCTGTGGCTGTTAATGGTTCAGCAGCAGTTACTGTAACTGCTGACATTACCTACACCTTAACAGTAACCAACACTGTTGGTTCTGTAACTTGTTCAGCTCCAATTGATGTTGTGGAAATATCTTCTGCCCCTAGTTGTGATTCATTTACAGCTTCACCTACCTCCTTGCCGGCTGGAGGAGGGGCAGCAACTCTGACTTGGACAACAACAGATGCTGACAGTGTCTCAATCAACAACAGTGTTGGTACGGTTGCAGAAGATGGTTCTACAAGTGTGAATGTAGCGAACACAATTACTTATATTCTTACCGCATCCAAAGTAGGCTTTGCTGATGTGACTTGTCCACTCACTATTACCGTTGCAAATCCAGAAATATTCACCTGTGCTAACAACGTAACGTTCGCTTCTAGCGATTATGCACTTCCAACAGGTGGTGGAGACGTTACCCTAACATGGACTACTACAGACATTGATTCTATTTCAATTAATGGAGTTGCTTCTACTAATCTTTCTGATACTGAGACAGTGCGTGTTGGAGCTGATGCTACTTACATACTCACTGCATATTCAGGAAGTGACTCAATTGAATGCCCTCTATCTATCGATGTAGCAACCGGAGGAGGAGGTGGTGGAGGATCCTCAACGCCACGCTGTGATCTTGATATCTCTGATAGTAAAATCAAAAAAGGAGAAACTATTACTCTTACATGGGACACTTCACGAGCAAAAGAAGTAAAGCTTACTGATAACCATGGAAATGTATTAGTTGATACTAAAAAAAGTTCTGAATTTGACGGTTCAATGAAATTAAAGCCTACCAAAGATACAAAATACACTTTACTTTCAAAGCGAGGTACTAGGGAAAAAGAATGTGAAGTAGAAGTTGACGTTGAAAATCAGGTGACGGTCCTTGAAGCACGTACACATGATCCACTTGTTGCAGGTATCTCACTTACACAAGTACCATATACTGGTTTTGAAGCTGGCCCTGCACTGACCCTCATTTTCTACACAATACTAACTATTTGGGGATTGTTTGTATCATATGTATTAGTTGTTCGTCGAGATTCAATTGGAGGAATATCATTAGCAGGTGCGCACGAACATACAACATTTACAGATATGGGTATAGAAGCATCTGATGATTCTATGCAGTCAGAAGCAGAAAACTACGTACATTCTGCAGTAGCAGAAGCAGTACCTGTAGATTTTCCCATTACAACTCCTGTAGTAGAATATGCAGCAGCCGAAGAAACAATTGGTGATGAAACTGATGAGTCAATTGAAATGTCAGAATTAGAAAATCGTGCACATGCACAAAAGGCACTTCTTTCAAGTGATGCGATGCGATTCTTCATGAATGCAACGGAAGCTGGAGAAACACGAAATGAAAAACTTGATGCAGTATTAGCGCAAGCAAAGACACTATTCCCAAGTGAAGGTGGTTGGATGGTATTAAATCTTGCACGCATGGAATCACTTGTCACTGATGATGCTGCAGAACAAGAAGTTGAAACCCAAACGGAAGTAGTAACAGCAGGTTCTCTTGCAGAAGCAATTACTACAGGGAATATCGTTGCAGCATATCAATTGATTGCTCATCGCCCAATGATTGCACTTGCTGACGCGGCAGCTGACCTTGATGCAGTGTACCGATCTCGTAAAGGAGAAGAGGTGCTGGTATCAAACATGCTTACTACTGCGGTATTATCTATCTCAAGTGAACAACTTGAAGAAGCTATTATGGCACTCACTGGTGCACTTGACGGTACATATACTGATGAAGCATCAGCTGTCAAAATGGCAATTATGAAAGCAGTGAAAGCTGTTTCATAAAAGAGTCTTCTCATAAAATTGATGACACGAAAAAACTCACCCTAGGGTGAGTTTTTTCGTGTTTCATGCACAAACAGGCCCACAGAGCAGACGCTGCTGTGGGTTGGTTAAGTGTTGCGAGCTAGTTCGATTATTACGTTCCACCACGTAATCTTTTGAACCACACCTCGCAGAGAGTGTCCTGGGATATCCTCATCACCGTTCAGAACGATAATCATGATGTCATCCCCAATAGAAACTCCAGAGATGTGCTCACAAGGTATTTTGCAGATGTTGTTTTTTGCTAGTTTCTTTGCTTTGTTTATCACACTGCGCGGTACCCCATTAATTTTAATTGGATCGCTTATTTCTGCCATCGATAATCCCTTTCTGTTCGTTGCAGCTTTTTGGAGCATGAGTGCTGATAATGATGCATCTATTCAGACAATACCAAAGAAAATAATTTTATGCAAAATAATAGCCACTGTACGCAAAGTACGTCAAGTGACTAGTATTATTATGGGTTTATCGTTATTTAGATTCTTCGGTAAGTTTTGAAAGTAAGTTTTCTATCGAAAGCGTCTCATTACTTTCAGTATCACGAGACTCAAGGGTGACCGTTTTTCCTTCAACTTCTTGGTCTCCAATAACAATGAAGTAGGGAAGTTTATTCTTTTTTGCATTACGGATTTTCTTTCCCATGGACTCATTTTCATCATCTAGTTCCACACGGAACCCTGCTTGTTTCAATGTGTCATAGACACTTTTTGCGTATTCATTATGGACGTCAGCTACGGGAATGATGGCAAGCTGCACAGGTGACAGCCAGAGAGGGAAGTTTCCTGCATAATGTTCAATCAAGATTCCGATGAATCGGTCTGGTGATCCAATTAAAGCGCGATGAATCATTACTACACGCTCTTTCTCTCCCAGTTCATTGATACAGGTCAAATCGAATCGTTCAGGTTGGACGCGGTCAACCTGAATGGTTGAAATCTGCCATTCTCGACCCAGTGCGTCGACTGCAATAATATCTAGCTTTGGTCCATAAAAAGCAGCTTCACCTGCAACTTCTTTGTAATCAATACCAGCTTCAGATATCACATCTCGGAGTTCTTGTTCAGAACGCTCCCATAAGTCATCATCACCAAGGTACTTTTCTCGATTTTCAGGGTCGTGAAGTGATAGTCGAATCCAGTTGCTAACACCGTATCGTTCTAGAGCTTCTTTTACAACATCTAATATCTTAACGAGCTCTTCCTTTACTTGCGCTTCTCGACAGAAAACATGCCCATCGTCCTGTGCAAAGGCGCGTAGTCGAGTTAAGCCAGAAAGCTCCCCTGGACGTTCATCTCTGTAGAGGTTAGCAAAATCAGCATAGCGAATCGGTAAATCTTTATAGCTACGTGGTTGACTGTCATAAATCTGGGTATGCTGTGGACAGTTCATTGGTTTTAGAAACATCTCGTCTTTTACGTACTGTGACTTCACTTGCATCATGTCGTCTTTATATTGATCGTAGTGTCCTGAACATTTGAACAGTTCAGCTTTGTTGAGATTTGGAGTATGTACTTCGCCAAATTCAAGTTTTTTGTTCAGCTCACGTGAATAGTCTATAACTGCATTGCGAAGGATATTTCCTTTTGGTGTCCACATAGGCATCCCAGAACCAACAAGGTCAGAGAAAACCAACAAGTCATGTTCCTTTGCATACTTCCTGTGGTCACGCTTTATAGCCTCAGTACGTTGCTGTTCGTACGCCATGAGTTCTTCCTTGGTGTCGAACGCTAGTCCGTAGATACGTGTAAGCATTGGATTCTTTTCATCACCACGCCAGTACGCACCAGCAATTTTGTCGAGCTTAAACGCGTCAGCGGCAATTTCCTCTGAGGGATTTTCAGTATGCCCACCACGACAGAGGTCAGTGAATTCAGCCTTACCTTCGCCAATAGTATAGAGGGTAATTGCTTCACCTTTTGCTTCAATCTCATCTATAAGCTCAAGCTTGAATTGGTTACCTTCAAAAGCTGCGCGAGCTTCATCTGCAGAAACTTCCTTGTGTGAAAATTCTTTCCAAGTATTTAATGTCTTCTTCATCGTCTTCTGGATACTCTTCAAGTTATCATCACCAGGAGCGTTACCTGCCGAGAAGTCGATATCGTAATAGAAACCATTATCAATAGCCGGCCCAAGGGTAAGGATTGCATGTGGATATTCCTGTAAAACCGCAGCCGCAAGCAGGTGGGCCAATGTATGTCGTTTATTAGCTAGTTGTTGATTGTCCGAACTCATAAAATAAGTGTTTAACTCCAGTATGGGGGTAGTACCCCTTACTGGAAATGTAATTAATGGTGAATGTATAAGAAATCGCCCAAGCGACTACACGAAAGTTCATGTGTTCGCTCGGACGATTGAGGCTAGACCTCATCCGCGGTTCCACCGGGCATTCTGTATAGTATTCTATACAACTCTTTTTGTATCAGATTGGACGTAATTACGTTCGTAATTACGTTCGTAATTACGACAGTGTTTGGTGGACATTGCAATCTCTGATTGGTTCCTATAGTAGCGTTTTGATGGGCGGGTTGTCAAACAGATAAAAACCGCACCCTTAAAAGATAGGGCGCGGTAATTTACAGTTTGTTCATTCCATGTCACATAATTCAACCCAGCCGCAAAAACTTCTGAAATCAAATCGTTTGCCACCTTTTGAAGTACCGAATTTCACACAGAATTGTAATCCTTGTTGGTCCATGCTTGTTTTTATAAAGTTCTCACCGGGTACCTTATCTGCCATAGCTTCCATATGCGAACGAAGCTTCTCAAGTTGGTCAAGAGATTGAGTCAGTCTCTCTCCTGCGTGTCGATCAGGGTCCAAGACAAGGTACCGTGCTACGCTCATTACTCTTGAACTGAAGTCGTGCGTTACTTCTAGTCTCATATGGACATCTCCTTTGTTGTTCCAATATACAGTATTGTCTTGTTATTTGATTTGTATCAACTGATAACGGGTGTTTCAGAATTTTCTTCTTTTGGAGCGAGACCTTTTATCTTGTCGACTAAGACACTGGGCTCATCGTTACGAATACTGAGTTTACCTTTAATCGCTACACAAGTGCCAGGAACAAGAAGTTCTTTGTAGGTGTTGTAGACCTCAGGGAAGGTCACCATTTCGATACTGTCGGTAAGATTCCCAAGCTTTACAAAAGCCATATGGTCACCTTTTTTGGTAAGTAGTTCTTTTACCGACTCAATCATACCAGCGGTCACCACTGGAATACCATTACGACCATCAGCTTTGATGTTGCTGAGGTCTCCACGTTTCGCCAGTTCATCTTTGAACTGATCCAATGGGTGCCCTGAGACATATACACCGAGTAATTCTTTTTCCCAAAGTAACTTCTGTTCTTTACCAGCAGGTTCTGTGTCATGGAGTGTCAGTTCATTAATAGCAGTATCCAAACCGCCAAAAAGTGAGTCTTGACTTGCAGCTATACCAGCTACTTGTTCTTTGTTAAATGCAAGAAGGTTTCCTACATTCGCCTGCATTTTTCCACGCTCTTCAAATCGATCTAGTGCCCCCGTCATAATCAATGCCTCGATTGATTTCTTATTGAGATTTTTGTCGTGCACACGAGTCAGGAGGTCAGTAAGTGATTGGAAATCACCATTCTCTTTTCGCTCTTCGATAATTGCCTTGGCAATACCTTCCCCAAAGTTTTTAATGGTTGTCAGACCAAAGCGAATCTTGGCAGAGGCACCACCCTTAGCCGGCACCACTGAAAACGGTGCGAAACTCTCGTTAATGTCAGGGGGGAGTACTTCCAAACCCATCCGCTCACACTCGTGAATAATCTCAGAAATTTTTTCAGTATCACCTGAGTCTGCAGTAAGCACGGCGGCCATGTATTCAGGAGGATAGTTAGCCTTCATATAGGCTGTTTGGTACGCTACACGGCCGTAGGATGCCGCGTGAGCCTTGTTAAATCCATATGCGGCAAAAGGCTCAATCAGTGCCCAAAGCTTGTCTGAAACGGAAGGATTAAGCTTTCCGTAGTCACGGAAGCCATCCATAAGCTTGGCTTTTTCAGCTTCCATTACCTCAGGAATTTTCTTCCCCATAGCTTTACGCAGCTTGTCAGCATCTAACCAAGAATACCCTGCAAGTGCAATTGAAATCATCATCACGTCATCTTGATAGGTGATTACTCCGTAAGATCGATCAAGAATTTTTTCCAGACGAGGATCAAGGTAGGTGATAAGCGATGCGTTATGCTTTCGTTCGATGTAGTCAGGAATAGATTCCATCGGACCAGGACGATACAACGCTACCATCGCATTTATATCGTGGATAGTACTTGGCTGGAGTTGCTTTAGGAACGAGGTCATGCCCGTACCATTGAGTTGAAACAGTCCTACGGTTTCACCTTTGGCAAGCATGTTGAAAGTCTTCTGATCATCAACAGGTATATTTTCAATATCAACATCAGCGTCGTGTATTTTCTTCACCCGCTTTACTGCATCAGCAAGAATAGCAAGGTTTTTAATACCAAGGAAGTCAAACTTCAAAAGTCCTACACCATCTTCACCTACAGAGTGCATTTCGTATTGCGTGACATGTTTACCCGTTTTTGAGTCAACCTGAATAGGCACAAAGTTGTTTAATGGCTCCGGTGCAATTACTACACCCGCAGCGTGTACACCCATATGTCGTACACGTCCTTCTATGCGTTTTGCCAGATCGATTACCTGCCTTGATTCGCTGTCTTGCTTGTATAGTTTTGCAAGATCAGGTTCTATCTCCATGGCCTTGTCAATAGTCATGGCGAATCCCTGACTTCCCATAGGAATAAGCTTTGAGATACGATCACCTGTGGAGTATGGATGTCCTAGTGCACGTGCAACGTCCTTTACTGCCGCACGTGCCATCATCGTTCCAAACGTTCCAATTTGTGCAACTTTATCAGCACCGTACTTTTCTTTTGCGTATTCAATAATCTCGTCACGCCGATTGTCGGCGAAGTCCATATCAATATCAGGGGCAGATGGTCGTTCAGGGTTTAAGAATCGTTCGAAGGGGAGTTTGTACTCTAATGGGTCCACGTTTGTAATTCCAAGTACGTACGTTGCGTACGAGCCCGCAACAGAACCACGAATAGTAGTGTAGATTCCTCGTTCACGTGCTTCACGAAGTAAGTCACCTACTGCAAGAAAGTATGTTGAATAGCCCTTTGTCTTAATAACTTCCAGTTCGTAGTCGATTCGTTTTTTAATGACAGGATCTTCGATGTCGTGGCCACGCCACGTTACTCCATCATAGGCCATTTCATGAAGTTCATCGTCTGAGTTTTTGCCACTTTTTATTTTGTAGTCAGGAAATTTCCAGGCTTCCTGTCCGAGTACAATTTCTACATTGCATTGTTCAGCAATTTTAACAGTATTTTCGATTGCTTCTGGAGTGTCTTTAAAAGCCTCCTTCATTTCTTCTTGCGTCTTGAAAGAAAAATCTTCACTCCGCGCTTCGTCAGGATCAATGACACCGCCACTTTGGATTTTCATCATCAATGCTCGTATCACTGAATCATCTTTGTGCATGTAGTAGACGTCTTGTGCAGCCACCAAGGGAACGTCGCCTTTTTGCGCGAGGGTCTTTATTTTTTCCTGCAGTTCAGAATGATCAAGAATTTCATGATGGTGTGTGATTTCATGATAGAGATTTTCCCCGTAGATTTCTTTGTACCATGCAAGAGAAGCCTCAGCTTTTTCAAGGTCGTTATTTTTCAGATGCTGCACGGTCTCTCCTGCAAATGAAGGAATAATACAAATCAGTCCCTCACTGTTTTCTTTCAGAAGCTCATGGTCCATACGTGCTCGGTAGTAGAAACCTTCAGTGTTTGAGATAGTGACCATCTTAATGAGGTTCTTGTACCCAATGTTATTTTTAGCCAAGAGCACTAGTCGAGCACGAGGACGGTCCATCATTTCTTTATCAAACCGTGTACGTGGCGCCAAAAAAGCATCAATGCCTATAATGGGTTTTATGCCCGCTTTTTGACACTGAATATAGAAGTCTATAGCACCGTATAAGGCACCTGCGTCAGTAATAGCCATTGCATGTTGCCCGTCTTCCTGAGCAGCTTTTACGAGTTCTTTAGGTGTCGGGACTGCATTGAGAAGCGAATACATTGAGTGTGTGTGCAAGTGCACAAATTCCGCTTTTTTCATAGGTGTTTCCTGAGGTTCTGACATAGTTGTGTAAGTATACCAAAAGAATTGTTTTGTCTTACATGTGGATAGATTTGTTACACTATGTCAATGAATTCTAAATACACCATAGGGATAGACGAAGCAGGTCGTGGCCCTCTGGCAGGCCCAGTGTCTGTTGGGGTGGCAATGGTCCCTTTTGATTTTGACTGGGAGCAGATACCAGGTGTAAATGATAGTAAGAAGCTCACTGAGAAGAAACGGGAAGTAATCTTTGAGATTGCAACACAATTGAAAAGTGAAGGAAAATTAACCTACGCAGTTGAAATGGTATCCGCCATAGAGATAGATGAGATACGAATTGTAGCTTCGGTAACCAAGGCAATGTATTCCGCAATTAACAGCGTCGTTAGCGACCCTGTTAATTGCGGTATTGAGTATGATGCCTATACCGTTAAGTTAGACGGAGGATTAAAAGCTCCTAAAGAATTTACCCACCAAGAAACAATCATTAAAGGTGATTCGAAGGAAAAGGTAATTGGGCTTGCATCAATTATGGCAAAGGTGACACGTGATCGGTATATGGTACGCATTTCTGCACAACCAAAATTCGCACCGTATATGTTTGCTACTCATAAAGGCTATGGAACGAAAGCTCATAGAGAATCGATTGCTCAGAACGGATTATCCTCAGAACACCGAAAAAGCTATTGCAAAAATATAATTCTGTTGTAGTATAAAAAACATTCTGATAGATTTCACCAACACTTCCTTGCAAATTTATACTGAAACGGGGTTGGGATGAGACTAGAAGAAAAAAAAGAAGAAGTAGTCAGTGACACGAATTTGATTCAAAAGAAGCAGCCTTGCTGCATCAGCTGTAAAAAATACAGAAGCACACGACCACATAGGTTTGATAATGGTTCTGAATACGGACCGACACATATTAAGTGTTGTATTAGACCAGGCCTCACAGCTGTACGGCAAACATGTAAAGAATTCAAATCGATGTAATCGCTACGTTGCACTAACAAAGCTCAGCCGTTGATGTGAGCTTTGAAGGCGGGTCACCTTGACCCGCCTTTTCTATTGCATATTTCTCTATATTTGCTATAGTTCTGCCCACTAAGTAACAAATCTTATGGTAATTCGAATGCGACATACGCGGGCTCATACAAAGAACCGCCGTTCACACCACGCGCTTACTGCACCGACCTTGTCTGTGTGTAAGAATTGTGGAGCTGAACACCGACCACATCACATGTGTTTACAATGTGGTTTTTACAAAGGACGACAGGTAATGGATTTAGCGGGCCAGAAAGCAAAACGAGATGCTCGTATGCAGGCTAAAAAGGATGTAATCAGCTCACAAGCTGAATCAATTGCACCTTCTGAAGCAGAAGCTGTTTCAGCAGCTCCAACCGTAGAAACCAAAGAAGAAAAATAAACGAATCAGAATAATCCACAAAAATCCGGCATACGCCGGATTTTTGCTCAAAACATAATGGTATACTTTGGGCAGTAGAAGTTAGTACATTATATTTCATGGCAAATCGACATTTATCACGGTCAATCGTTCTCCAGACACTCTTTGAGTGGGATTTAAACGATATAGATAAAAAAGGAACTCTCGAGGTGCTGGAACGTAATGTAGAAGAATTCGCTCCAAATAAAACCGACAATCCTTTCATTGAGAAACTTCTCGATGGGGTTCTTGGTAAGCAATCAGAACTAGATCAGGTTATTGAAAAAGCTGCTCCCGAGTGGCCTATTGATCGTATTTCACCAGTAGATAGAAACATCCTACGCTTAGGACTTTATGAGCTTTTGTTTGCGGACCGAAAAGAAGTACCCGCGAAAGTTGCTATCAATGAAGCTATTGAGCTTGCGAAACAGTTTGGAGGTGAGAACAGTAGTCGATTTGTAAATGGGGTACTTGGTGCAGTATATAAAGAAATTGGTGAACCGGGAAAAGAGGAACAAGGAAAGCGAAAGAAAGCTGTGCCTTTTGACGAAATGCCTATCCAGCGTCTGGCAGGAGCTGTGGTATATGCGATGGATGATGAGGTGATGTATCTAGCACTCGTACATGATATTTTTGGTCATTGGACGTTATCAAAAGGTAAGATTGAGGAAGGAGAAACGGTGGAAGCGGGTGCTGTCCGTGAGCTAAAAGAAGAAATTGATGCTGATATTACTATTGAGGCGGAACTTGGTCACAACGAATATGTTGCATCTCATCCTGAGCTCGGCAAGGTTCGAAAACAAGTTACTTACTTTCTTGCAAGCGCACCACACTCAGAACTGAAGCTTGAGAACAAAGGAGGACTTGATGATGCACAATGGTTTAAAGTGGCAGATATTCTTGAATTGAATTTCTATGAGGATATACTACCTATCGTGACCAAAGCCATCACAATGTTAGTGTCGAAGAAATAGGCGCCTTTCAGCGTTATGCTGCGGCAATTTTACTTTCGCTGGGCTGTGCGCCCCACTCAAGTAAAATCCCTTGCATGCCTTGAAATGCACTCTATTTCTTCGACACTAATGAAGTAGAGGAGTTGATGGAGTCTCGCAAAAATGCACACTTCGTGTATAGTAAAACAGACTCGTTGATAGATTATAGAAAACCTAAAAAGGTTTGTTGTAATGTATTTCGCGTGTCACTCATTAGCAGACATAACTATAGGTAACTATGGCAGATGAACAAAATATAGACGTATCCAAAATTGAAACATTATTAGGCTTCACCTTTAATGAAAAAATAAACCTCCTTACTGCGGTGACGCACAGATCGTTTTTAAACGAAAACCGTGACGCAAAGCAAGACCATAACGAACGCTTAGAATTTCTTGGTGATGCGGTGCTTGAGTTGGTGGTGACCGATTTCCTCTTTAAGAAGTACCCAGAAAAACCTGAAGGAGAACTTACTGCCGTTCGTGCTGCATTAGTGAATACGGTGTCGCTTGCGGACGCATCAGGTAAGTTGGGTATCAATGATTTCTTACTGATGTCCAAAGGAGAAGCAAAAGATACAGGTCGCGCGCGACAGTATATTCTCGCTAATGCGTTTGAAGCGCTTATTGGTGCACTGTATATAGACCAAGGATATGATGCATCGCAGAAATTTATTGCTGACCACTTGTTCCCAAAAACAGAAAAAATTGTTGAGAAACGGCTGTGGCAAGATGCTAAAAGTCGTTTTCAGGAATTGGCTCAGGAAAATAAAAATACAACACCAACATACGAAACTCTTGCACAAGTGGGACCAGACCACGATAGGGTATTTACTGTTGGTGTATTTTTAGGAGAAGGAAAAATTGCAGAAGGTACCGGACGTGCAAAACAAGAAGCAGAACAAGCTGCTGCTGAGAATGCCCTTGAAGCAAAAAACTGGTAAGTGGCTAAAGATTGTGTACACAAGTTTGTTTCTACTGTATTTAAAAAATACTCATGTATAAGCATCTGATTACTCATTGATTTATAAACGTAAGAAGGGTGAGAAAGAACGTATGCACAAAGGGAGGAAAAGCTTTGCTTTTCCTCCCTTTGTGCATGGTAAAATATCGTATATGAAAAAGACATCCCCAGTACAAGGTTTTACTATAATAGAACTTCTTGTAACAATAGCTATTATAGGCTTACTTACCTCCGTAGTACTTGTGTCCACCATCCAAGCGCGCGAGAATGCAAAAGTTAAGGCAGAAACAGCAGCTGTTGAATTGTTTGAACTACACTTTAAGTTATATAGAGAGCAAACAGGTGGATACCCTCCGAGCACTATAGACGCTATGGTAGATAACTGCAGTGCATGTGGTTATGGAGCAACAAGTGCAGGAACGATAAATAGCTGGCGAACGGTTGCTGACTCTATGACTCCTTTGATTACCCCGAGCCCTATTTACGAAGACGTGTGGGGAAATCCATATGCATATGATAATAATTACAGAGTCTCTGCGGAAGTGTATTACACAATTTTATGCAGTGTTGGTCCTGATGAAGTATTACAAACATACCTCCCTTCTAACCAAACAAATTATTTATGGACTTCTAATCCCAACCCACAAGCTGAAGGAGATGATATTTGTTTTTTCACAAGGTAGCACAGACTATGTACCTCAAACATCTCACAATTTCTGGATTTAAATCATTTGCTAAAAAAGGCGAGCTTGAGTTTAGTGCACCGATTACTTCTATTGTAGGACCTAACGGGTCTGGTAAATCAAACGTCGCTGAATCGTTCCGGTTTGTACTTGGTGAGCAGTCGATAAAGTCCATGCGTGGAAAAAAGGGAGAAGACCTTATCTTTAACGGCTCAGACAGTATTTCTCGGGGAAATCGTGCCTCAGTGTCAATAATACTCGATAATAGTAAACGAGTATTCCCCGTTGATTTTGATGAAATTGTTCTCGAACGCACGGTTCATCGAGATGGACAAAATGAGTATCAGATAAATGGCTCAAAAGTTCGCCTCAAGGATGTTCAGGAATTACTTGCTGCGGCAAACATTGGTCCTTCTGGTCATCATATCATTTCGCAAGGAGAGGCTGACAGGATTCTGTCTGCAAGCGCAAAAGAGCGACGTGAAATGATTGAGGATGCTTTGGGCTTAAAGGTATTTCAATACAAAAAAAATGAATCAGAAAAGAAGCTCAAAAAAACTCGTGAGAACATAGAACGGGTACAACAGTTGCGTCGCGAAGTAGCACCACATTTGAAATTCTTAGAGCGTCAAGTAAAGAAGATTGAACGGTCCATAAAACTTCGTGAAGATCTCACGACCATATACAGTGAGTATCTAAAACGCGAAGATACATATATTGCGCACCATACAGACAGACTAAAGTTACAGCGTGAAAGCCCTTCTCAAAAGATAGGTGAACTAAAAGAGCAGCTTATTGAATCAAAGAAGGTACTGGCTTCAAGTGAGAATGATGAAAAGAGTGGAGAGCTTGTTTCATTGGAGGAACAGATGTCTACTATACGCTCTGAACGTCAAACCTTATTAAGGAAAAGTGGACAACTTGAAGGACAGGTAAGTTTTCTAGAGCGTCGTATTCGACAAGCTCAAGAAAAAAGTACCTCAGAATCAGAAGCACCTATACCAATTGGTGAGGTGAAGAAAATATTACAAGCTATTGAAACGTCGGTAGACAAAGCTGTAAAAAGTGACGACGTGAACATGTTGCAACGCGCGCTTTCAGACGTGGTACATACATTCCGTAAATTCGTACAGTCAGCAGCAGGAGTTGTTACGATAAATACTGAAGTGGAAGAAAAAGAGCTTAAGGATATTGTAAAAGAGCTGCAAGAGAATGAAAAAGACATCGTCGATATCGCACAGAAAGAAGAAGTGGTAAGTGCACAGTATGAATCATTGAGGCAGTCTATTGAGGCTGAGAGTCATGAAAGCCGTGAAGCTGAACGAGAAGTATTCCGCATTGTGGGTGAACAACGTGAAGCGGAGAATGAGCTTTCTCAGATCGAAGGTGAGTTGTCAGTGCTTGAACGGGATCGTATGGAGTTCAAGCGAGAGTTGCAAGAAGCAGTTTCTCTTATAGGTAGTGGTGCAGCGCAGTACTTTCGCTTTGAAATTGTTGCTGAAGGGAAGACGGTGACCAATAAAGTCATTGCAGAAGAAGATCGTCAGTTGCAACGAGAACGTAGACGGGAACTCGAAAAAATGAAAATACGCCTTGAAGAACTTGGTGGTGCTAATGAGGATATTGAAAAGGAATATAAAGAAGTGAAAGAACGTGATGAGTTTCTGGTACATGAAATTGATGACCTTGAAACTTCTGTAGTAAAACTTGAGGAGCTGATTACGGATTTGACTGCTCAACTCAATGAACAGTTTGTTGCAGGCTTAGATAAGATTGGAACAGAATTTACCCGATTCTTCGCACTGATGTTCGGAGGGGGAGAAGCGAAGCTGTTGCGTATCAAACCTAAGGTGAAACGAAAAACCAAAGACATCAATGAATTTGGTGAGGAAATAGAGATTGATGAAGAGATGGAAGACGAAGAAGCACAAGAGGGAATAGAACTTGATGTAAAACTTCCAAACAAACGTGTGAAGGGACTTGATATGCTCAGCGGTGGTGAACGTGCACTGACATCTATTGCACTTATTTTCGCGATGAGTCAGGTGAACCCTCCTTTGTTTATTATTCTTGACGAGACTGATGCAGCCCTAGATGAAGCAAACTCAAGGCGCTATGGTGACATGATTCAAGCATTAGCTGAGAAGTCACAGTTAATTCTCATTACCCATAACCGGGAAACTATGAGTCGCGCCGGTATCCTTTACGGTGTAACTATGGGAGGTGACGGTGTCTCAAAACTCCTTTCAGTGAAGTTTGATGAAGCAGTTGCTGTAGCTAAGTAATAAAAAAGAGTCTGCACATTTTGAAATGTATTGCAGACTCTTTTTATGTCTAGGTTTGTTTCCTTTGACATAGTTCTTCTCCCTCGTTCTGTATTGTCAGTGTTGGCCAGAAATTCTTTCGTTCTTCTTCTAGAACATTAAACAAAACTTCTGGGTCCCCTGGAAAAACTTGCAGACACAACACAAGAATAATTCCATCTGCATTTTTATTCCAATTTTCATCTAGGATAAAGTCATTCGCAATTTCTCGTATGTGCTCAAGAAATTCCATGAGTTGAAATTCTTCGCCATGAATGCATACATGTCTACCAGCAGCACAAGGGGGGTCATGGTGAACATCAAACATCTTCCTACTCCTTTCTCAGTTAGGATTTGATACGTGTATAATGACACAATATTAAAATAAGTACATACCCAGGGTCGGCGAATGAACGATTATATCAATGGATAAATAAAGCCGGTTTGGAAAATAGTTTCTTAAAACTATTTTCCAAACCGGCTTGTTCATTCTGCTGCTTGTTGCAATGTGTCGCCTTGAAGGTGACCTCATTTGGACAAGATACTTCCACTGTTTCTGTTTGAGATGTTGCGAGTATTTCTCGTATCCGTCTTACCTCAAACATTGTGCTGATAGTGACAACAATCGAGTTTCTATCTTCAGACAGTGTATCTACTTCTGTCTGGTATTTTTGAATAGAACCTTTCTCATAAGGTTTAGGTAATTGATTAAGGGCGAATTTCTCTCGGCATCACCAGAGGAAACCGCACGAATGAGTACTTTACGTACTTGCATGCTGTACCCCCTGGCTGCATAAATTTAAGAAACCATGGCAGTTGGCCAGATGTAATTAATGACCTGAAGGGTTACCCCTTCAGGTCATTTCTACATTTTTTCCCATTTCTTTATACAGAAGTATAAAACTCGTGAGGGAAATGATTCCGAAGATTACACCCGAAGTTGCGAATGCAACTTGGAATGACCATACGTCCGCAACCCATCCTAAGAAAGGTGAAAAGATAGAAAAGGTGAGTCGTGAGACTAGTGCGTTAATTGAGAGTACTGTTGCACGTTCACCGTCTTTACATTCACGTTGCACATAATCTTGAATGATTGGCTGCGCCACTCCTCTTAGAAGCCAGAAACTTGCGATTGCAATAACTGCAAAGATAGTCACGTTTGTGTACCCTACAAACATGTAGAGTAAGAAGGGAAGTATTGCCATTCCGACAAACAGAGTACGGAAGGACAAACGTTTCTCAAGCCTATGAGCTACAACTGCCCCGAGAGCCACTAGAAGATTTAATCCTGCCCACAGATAACCAAAATAAAGAATGTTTATCTCGAGCTCTTTCCAGTATGGTTGTGCAAACCACACCATAGTGAGTGTTGCGGCACTAATACCTCCTGTATAGAAGTTAAGGAATCGAAGTCTTTTATTCTCTTTGAAGTTTCCGTGAAGAATTTTCAAAAGCGTTGGAGTTTTCATCTCAGCACCGTTTGGTATTTCTCTGAGCATAAGTGTGAGCGGTATAGCTATAAGCATCACAATCCATTGAATCAATAACACGGTCTCGATACTGTTCATGCTTGCAATAATACCTGCACATATCGCCGCAACAGCTTCAGATACATTACCTGTAGCAAATATCCTTCCTTGATATTTTGCATAATGAGATTCTTCTCCATTTTGCTTGAGTGTTTCAAACAAAAGTGCGTCTCGTGATCCAGAGAGAAAACCACTCGATAGTGCAAGTATGATTTCAGCAAGTATAAACCCCAGATAACTCGGCATTGCCCAGTATATAAAGAACCCAGTCACACCCAAAATACTGCCAAGTAACATAGATGTTTTTCTGCCGTATTTATCAGCAAAGTACCCCGAAGGAATTTCGAAGAGTACTATAGCGATTGAAAATACAACCTGCAACACAAAGATGTCTTGCATACGTAATCCATGTGATTGCCAATAAATAACAATGATTGGCATCGTGATGAGAAACATGCGTATGACGCGTATTGCCATCAATAGATAGATCTGTTTTCGCATAGTCATAATGTACCTCGTTGGTTATGGTAAAGAACTACATCGTCTGTTCAAAGTTAATAAAACCGGCTTTGATACAGCCGGGGAGATAGTTCTATATAGTTCTTAGTTAAATATTGCGTATATAGTAACTATATGCAGATTTACGGGAACCATGGCCACGGCTAGATCGAAGTTTAAGAAAGTGACCAAGTGCACTCATGCAATCAGAAATACCACCAACCTTTTTGATATAGGCAGTTTCGATGTTTCTATTGGCAAATCTGTAGCTTTGTTCTTTCATAATAATTCGTTTGTTACTAGTTATGACGCTCCATCTAGAACAATCTTACAAAATGAAGTGGAAACAAAAGACACGACACTCGAAGAGTGTCGTGTCTTTTGTTGTATAAATCTACACAATTAGAGAAAAATCTAACTGTCTCTCCTCTATATCTGCGCGAGTGAGTTTGATTCGAACCTCCTGTCCAAGTGAATAGGTGGTACCGGTCCGTTCACCTTTGATACGATACTTGGATGCTTCGTTCTTAAAGTAATCACCCTTGATGCTTCCAAGACGAACCATTCCTTCTGACATTGAGTTTTTCTCTTGTACATAAATACCCCAGTCAGTAACTCCTGTAATGATTCCGTCGAATTCTTCCCCAACTTTATCAGCCATGTATTCAACTTGCTTGAATTTGACTGAGTTTCGTTCGGCACGTACTGCAAACATTTCTCGTTCTGAAGCATGGGTAGCAGTCTTTTCATGTTTAGTCATCTCTTTTGGTCCAATCATAGTACCGTCGAGGTGTTTACGTAGCATGCGGTGTGCCATGAGGTCAGGGTACCGACGGATTGGGGAAGTAAAGTGTGAGTAGTGCCCAAACGCAAGGCCAAAGTGTCCGATGTTTTTAGTTGAATAGATTGCTTTTGCCATTGAACGAATAGTCGCCACCTTCAAGAGATCCTCTTCTGGTTTTCCTTCAATGTCTTTCAAAAGTTTATTTATATCCTTTGCATCAACCTCTCCCTGATCTGCTTTAAATTCATACCCAAGAGCATGAATAAAGATGGCAAGGTCATTGATACGGTCAGGATCTGGAGAGTCATGGATACGGTAAATGAAGGTTGTGGGTTTATCTGAATCTTTACAAAGTTTGTCGACATACTTAGACACTCCTTGGTTAGCTAAGAGCATAAAATCCTCAATCATGAGCATTGTTTCAATACGCTCTTTTGCAACGACATCGATAGGTTTCCCATCTTCATCAAGTATGAATTTAACTTCAGGTTGTTCAAAAGCAATTGCGCCATCTTTGTATCGTTGTGTTCTCAAGAGTCGTCCGACAGCCATAAGGGTGTTTAATGCTTCAAGATTGTCGCCAGACTGTGTATCAAGTACCTCCTGAGCATCTTGATAGCTGAAACGGCGGTTTGAATGGATGATAGTTTGGCCGTACCATTCTCCAATCATTTCAGCATTTGGGTTGATCTCAAATACTGCTGAAAAGGCAAGTCGGTCTTCGTTCGGGCGAAGGGAACAGAGATCATTTGAAAGTACTTCAGGAAGCATTGGGATTACTCTGTCTACGAGATAGATAGAAGTTCCACGTTCATGTGCTTCAACATCAATAACGTCACCTTCTTGTACATAGTGCGAGACATCAGCAATATGGATACCAATTTCGTAATTACCGTTATCGAGTGCTTTGAAAGAAAGGGCATCATCAAAGTCTTTTGAGTCTGCAGGGTCAATGGTCATGGTAACTGTCTCACGCATGTCTCGCCGTGTTGGATTTTCTCCTTTAGTGTCAGCAATTGCAGTGGCAAATATCTCATCTTTACGTTCGTACAAGTCTTGCCCAGCTTTTGAAACTTCTTCAGAAAAACTTTCAGAAAAACCACCAGAACGAATAATCGCCTGCATTTCTGTTTCATGGTCACCAGCCTTGCCAAGGGTTTCAGTAATTTTTCCTATAGGTGCAGTGTGAGGAGATTCCCAAGATGCGATTTCAACTACTACCTTCATACCGTCATCGAGGTCAGTAGCTTCAGGTAGAATAGGTCGGATATGCACACGGTGGTTATCAGGCTGTAGGTATCGTTCTGGTTTACCAGCTCCAGCAGGTTTGACTGTCCCGATGAATTCTTTATGTGCAGGCTCAAGTACTTCAAGTACTTTACCTTCTTGTCGTTTACCTCCTTCTTTAGGAAAGACTTCAATTTTTACAATATCCGTATCAAGTGCAAAAGAGAGATTTTCAGTAGTAATAAGAATATCTTCATCGTCTTCTTTTTGGTCAGGACGGATAAAAAACCCGATACCTCTACCACGCACCGCAATCGCTCCCTGGTATGTTTTGTTCTCGTTATTTTCAGTCATATATATGGTGCGCAGTGTACCGTGAAGAGAGAGATTTGACAATACTATCTTTCTATTTTAATTATGCACTGAGGAGTATGAAATTTAGTCTAAAAGGTATACACTAAAAATACTTTTCGTGTTTGAAGCGGTGACGATTCACCGTATAGCAGATGCGGTAAAGAAGTTCATTGTTTTGATTACGAAGATTGCCATTTAACATCTTCTCTTCCTGTGGTGTTAGATGTTCTCCCTGTTGGGGCGGATTAGGTAATAGTAATATTTCTTGAATAAAGTAGGTTACGGCGCGGCAGCAACCGCGTACCTTGACTGAAACGTTTATGTTATAGAGCATTACCTAATCCGTCTGGATTGAGTACCTTCAGGTGGAATACAATGCCGTTTACAGCCCTCAGTTTGGGCTGTTGTTTTTATAGAGGCTTATATATGTTGCCAAAGACATGTATATGTAGTATTGTTGCGACCGTTACAAATGAGCAAGTGAGTGACGCGGGTAAATTTATTTATCCATGTCCGAACGAGCGAAATTTGTATAAATTTTATATTTATATGTTAATGATGAGATTACAACGAGTCGGCCGCAAAAACGATCCTAGTTATCGTATTGTGGTGACTGATAAGCGAACTGGTCCCAAGAGTAACAAGCATGTAGCAATCATTGGATCTTACAATCCAAAGATGAGCCACATTCAGCTTGATGCGGAGGCGGCTACAGATTGGCTTTCAAAGGGTGTGCAGCCTTCAGATACCGTGCACAACATTCTCGTTAAACAAAAAGTGATTGATGCGAAGACTATTAACCCTCTTCCGCGGAAATCACCTATTGTAGACGAAGAAGCCCTTGCAAAAAAGAAGGAAGAAGAGGAAGCTGCTGAAGAAGCAGCAAAAGCAGAGGCTGAAGCTCCTGTAGAAGAAGTAGCAGAAGAAACTCCAGCTGAAGAAACTAAAGAAGAAGAATCAGTTCTTGAAGCTGTGGAAACTCCTGAAGAATCTGAAACTCCTGCTGAGGAAACTCCAGAGGAACCTAAAGCTGAAGTAAAATCAGAAATTCCAGCAGAAGAAGCAAAAACAGAGGAAGATAAAGCGTAAGCTGAATTGGAATCAACAGGCACATATGTACGAATGTACATATGTGCCTGTTGACGTCTGGTCAAACCTTTCGTACTATTGATGATAGCAACACTAAAAGTGTACGCTTATCAGACTTAGTTCTAAACGCATATGCAAGATGATCAGAAATTTCTAGAGATTGTAGTTACTTCATTGGTAGATAACCCAGACAGCGTAAAAGTTAATCGAACAGTAGATGAGATGGGTGTGCTTCTTACACTTGATGTACATGCTGACGACATGGGTAAGATTATTGGACGTTCAGGTAATACCGCAAAGGCTATCCGAACACTACTTCGAGTGGTAGGAATGAAGAATGACGCACGAGTTAATTTAAAGATTAACGAACCAGAAGGTGGGCGTGTGGTAACAGCAGATGCTACCGAAGAGGGTGGCGGAAGTGATACAGGAGAAGCCATGAGTGTAGGGGAGGAGATAGCGCCGGAGCCTAAGTCCCTAGACGACGCCATCGACGATTTGAAGATATAAACGAGCGAACTACTTCGTTGCAGTTCGGTAAAATAATGTTCAACGTACTCAATGTACGTCTCACATTATTTTCCTCACGCGCCTCGTATTTCATCTCATTTCTATTCTTCAAATGATGAAGAGGAGTGACTAAAACAAAAACGGCCTTCGGCCGTTTTTGTTTTATCTAGAACACTTTTTTGTTAATAAACAGATGTTTAGTACTTATTTACTGGTAGACTAAATACATATGACACCAGAACAATTTGAGTACGTAAAAGGGGAGCTGGCGAAAGGTATAACACCTGATGCAATCAAGGAAGCCTTGCGGAGTAATGGCTACGGGGAGGAACTCATAGTTCAGATATTTACTTCTGTAGATTCTGGGGTGCCTCCTGTAAATGCTGTGTCACAACCAGTAGTGATACAAAAGGAAGGTCCTTCAGTTTTAAAGATTGTACTTATTGTTATTGGAGTGATTGTAGGATTGATAATAGTTATACCTTTAGCTCTAGCAACAATAGTAAGCAGTTCACTTAATAGCGCCAGAGACAAAGGACAAGACGCTGCTACGAAGTCTGAGGTATCTATCCTCAGAGCAACAGCTGAAATGCACTATGATGACAACAATAACTCATATGTGGGTGTATGCCTTGAAACGGATCCACTAGTGATGGATTGTGTAGACGATACTGAAACTTATCGTGTATTTGCGAAACTAACTGATGGTTCGCTGTATTGTGTCGATTCTGCTGGCTTTGCTGGCAAAATTAAGGACGAACCACCTTTAGCATCTTGCAACTAAAAAGAACTGTATAAAAATACCTTCGGCCATTTTTTAATTCGTATACGGTTAACCGTACTATAGAGATGTTGAACTAGTTCCGCCACTTTAATCTCTTATCATACGATTAATCGTATGATAAGAGATTCCCACTGACTGAGGAACTATAGCGGTTAACCGCTATAGTTTAGGTCTTGAGTATTGAACAGTTTACTTTCATGCTACGATGTCTGGATGATAAAGGGGTTAGATTACATAGGTAATGCAGCAGTGACGCTATGTCATGATGGTCAAGGTCGGTACTTGCTCGGTTTGCGTAGCGATAAATGCCGGGATGAACACAATCGATGGGATCCTATTGGAAGTGGGGGAATTGAGTTTGGTGATTCTATTGATGAAACAATACGTAAAGAAGTAAAAGAAGAATGTGGAGCAGATGTTTTACATATTGAGTTTATTGGTACACGAGAGGTATTTCGAGAGCATGAGGGCAAGAAGACACACTGGATACAATTTGATCATTTGGTGCAAATCAACCCTGAACAAGTGAGAATCACTGAACCAGACAAGTGTCTTGATTTACGATGGTGTACCATTGATGAATTTCCAGAACCAATGCATTCGCAGTTCCCATTTTTTATTGAAAAGTACAAAGATAAATTATAACTATGAATTTCCACGTAATCACATTGTTTCCAGAGGTTTGTCGCGCATATACTGACGCAAGTATTTTGGGGCGTGCTCAGAAAACAGATAAGGGGAAGGGGGCAAAGGTTCGTGGTAAGAAGATTTCTGTTGAGTATTATGATCCACGTGACTTTACGAAGGACAAAAATAGGAAGGTTGACAATAAACCATATGGAGGAGGTCCAGGTATGGTCATGGCTGCTGAACCTGTGCTTAAGGCATGGGGCAAAGCAGTGGGGAGGAAGACGAAGGCTTTGAAGGAAAAGAAAGTGAAGACGTTGATTATGTCTCCCCGAGGAAAAGTGTTCGACCAGAAGATGGCGAAAGACCTCGCGAAGAAATACGACCATGTCGTTCTTATCTCTGGACGGTATGAAGGTATTGATTACCGAGTAAATAAAGCACTGAAAGCTCAAGAGGTGAGCATGGGAGATTACATCCTTACTGGAGGTGAACTCCCAGCACTAAGTATCATTGACGCAGTCTCCCGACAGGTCCCGGGTGTGCTTGGTACATTTGAATCACTAGAAGATGAGCGAGATACTAACGGCGAAGCCTATACCCGACCCGATGTTTTAGAATACAAAAAAAAGAAATACAAAGTTCCAGAGGTTTTGTTAGGTGGTGATCATAAAATGATAGACGCCTGGCGTGCAAAAAAGGAGAAGTAACCATAGACATTCATTACAGGGGACACCCGGTGTCCCCTGTAATTTGTTATATGGATATATATTATCTGGTATGTTCAAAAAGCTTGGTTGCAATATGTTATATTTCCTGTATAATCACCGCCACTAACGCTTTTTTCTATTCGAGTGAGTCACGGTTGCCGGATATTGAGTTGGGATGTAGGTTCTGTAGGAGGTTGTAAAAATCTGGGAGGATTTTTACACAAAAAACACTTTTCAAGTGATGCAATTAGTAATCGTGCAAAAATAAATACGGCTGACAATAAGCGCTTTTGAGCGTTCAATTTTCGTGCCTATAGATTTGTTTTTCACATAATTTCGTTTATATACATATGTATACAAATCCAAAAGCAGATGACTATGTTTCAGTAGGTGCAATGCCACAGAAGCGATTCAAGCTTGCCAAAGATCCTTTGGTAGAGTTGCCTGATTTGATTCAGCCACAACGAGATTCGTATAAGTGGTTTGTTGAGGAAGGGCTCAAGGGAATCTTTAAGGAATTTTCTCCAATCACAGACTACTCTGAGAAGAAGTTTGAGATGCAGTTTAAGAAGTACGAACTGGGTAATCCTAAATGTACTCCAGCGCACGCTAAAGCAAACAAGATTACGTATGATGCACCATTGCGTGCAACAGTAGTCTTAAAGAACAAAACTTTTGATTCCGCAAAGGATCAGGAAATTTTCTTGGCGGATATTCCTGTGATGACTGATCATGGAACATTCATCATTAATGGTGTTGAGCGAGTAGTGGTGCCACAACTTGCACGAAGTTACGGTATCTTCTTCACGTCCCAAGACATTAAGGGTAAAACATACTTTGGAGCAAAAATAATTCCTGCACGTGGTGCATGGATTGAAATTGAGTCTGAGGCGGATGGAATCATTTACATTAAAATTGATCGAAAGAAGAAAGTGCCTATCACTTCACTTCTCCGCGTATTAGGCGTTGAGAAAGATGAAGATATGATTAAGCTCTTTAGCGATGTAGAGCGAGGTGAGGAGTACATCAAAGCAACACTTGAAAAAGATCCAGCAAAAACGACTGATGATTCATATGTTGAAGTCTATAAACGTCTGCGAGATGGTGATCTTGCGACCGTAGATAACGCAAAGGAGTTTGTAAACTCCATCTTTTCTCCTGAACGGTACGATCTTTCAGAAATCGGACGGCATCATTTCAATAGTCGTTTTGATCGGCCTGTTGATAAAAAGGCAACCGATGAACGAACAACCTCACTTGAGGATTTCCGATTGATTCTTGGGAACATTATGGTACTCAACCATACACCTGGAGCTATGCCAGACGATATCGACCACCTCGGATTTCGACGTGTACGATACTTCGGTGAAATGGCTATCCAGCGAGTACGAGTTGGTATGACTCGTATGAAGCGAAACATTCAAGACCGGATGTCGACTATTGAAGCAGAAACCTCACTCCCAATGCAGATTCTTAATCCACGACCACTACAGGCTGCGATTAAAGAATTCTTTACCACAAACCAGCTTTCACAGTTCATGCCACAGCAAAACGTGCTTGGAGAGCTTGAAGGGCTACGTACACTTTCAGCGCTTGGTCCTGGTGGATTGACACGAGAACGTGCTGGTTTTGAAGTGCGTGACGTTCATACATCACACTACGGACGACTCTGCCCAATCCATACTCCGGAAGGGCCGAACATTGGTTTGATTCTTCGTCTTGCAATGTATGCTCGAGTAAACCGATTCGGTATTATAGAAACACCATACGTAAAAGTAGAGAAAGGTATTTTAACCGGCGAAATTATATATCTTAACGCACATGAGGAAGAAGCATTCACTATTGCGCATGCTGCAGTAGAAGTAGATAGCAAGGGCAGAATTACACCTGATCACGTAGAAGTACGTCGTAAGGGTGAGCCTCGATTGGTAGCAAGGAAAGATGTTGACTACATGGATATTGCAACCAACCAGGCATTCTCTGTGGCTACCTCAATGATTCCATTTTTGAATCATGATGACGCCAACCGAACATTGATGGGTTCAAACATGCAAAAGCAGGCGACTCCTTGTGTTATCCCAGAGGCGCCGATTGTAGGAACTGGTATTGAAGGACTGGCTGCACGAGATACAGGACGTGTTCTTGTAGCCCGTGAAGCTGGTGAAGTTATTGAATGTGATGCAACACACATCGTAGTTCAGAAAAAAGACGGAAAGAAAGATGAATACGAATTGACCACTATCCAGCGAACCAACGATTTCTCAGCATTTTATCATCGACCTGCGGTAACTGTTGGAGATAAATTATTGCGAGGCGACTTGCTTGCAGACACTACCTCAACTGATCATGGTCAAATGGCGGTAGGGCAAAATGCTCTGGTAGCATTTATGTCATGGTCTGGTGCGAACTATGAGGATGCGATTATTATTTCAGAACGCCTTGTGAAGAAAAGTAAGTTTGCTTCTATTCACCTGGATGAACTCGATGTGTCTGTACGAGACACAAAGCTTGGACCTGAAGTAACAACTCCAGATATCCCAAATGTGTCAGAAATGAAACTTCGGAACCTCGACGAAAACGGAATTATCCGTGTAGGTGCAGAGGTACGTCCTGGAGATATTCTTGTTGGTAAGGTAACACCAAAGGGTGAAGCACAACTAACTCCTGAAGAACGATTACTCCGATCTATCTTTGGTGAAAAGGCTAAAGATGTAAAAGATACTTCACTACGACTTCAGGCTGGAAAGAGAGGACGAGTAATTGGCGTAAAGATTTTCTCTCGTGAAAATGGAGACAATCTAGAAAGTGGTGTTATCAAGAAGATTCTTGTCACTGTTGCACAGGTACGAAATATATCTGTAGGTGACAAGCTTGCAGGACGTCATGGTAACAAGGGTGTTATCTCAAGAATTCTTCCAGAAGAAGATATGCCTTATACAGAAGATGGACGTCCAGTTGATATTCTTTTGACACCACTTGGTGTGCCATCACGTATGAACCTTGGTCAGATCCTTGAGCTACACCTCGGTATGGCTGCTCACTCACTTGGATATCAGGCTATTGTACCTCCGTTTGCATCTGCAACGGAAGATGAAATCAAAGATGAATTAGAAGAAGCTGGTATCCCAAGAGACGGAAAACTACAATTACGAGATGGACGTACTGGTGAAAAATTTGAACAAAGAACAGCACTTGGTTATATGTATATCTTGAAACTTCATCACATGGTGGAAGACAAGATTCATATGCGTTCAATAGGTCCATACTCACTGATTACCCAACAGCCATTAGGAGGTAAGGCTCAGATTGGTGGACAGCGATTTGGAGAAATGGAAGTATGGGCACTTCTTGGGTACGGAGCTGCGTACACACTTCGTGAAATGCTCACTATTAAGTCAGACGATATCGTAGGACGAAGTGCAGCATTTGACTCGATTGTTCGAGGAGAATCAATTGGTCACCCGTACACGCCAGCAGCATTCAACGTTCTGGTAAATCAACTCCGAGGACTTGCCCTTGATGTTGACCTGAAGCGAGAGTTACCAGCGCAGTCAGAAGACAACGTTTAATAGTCCTCAATAATATATTTGTCTATGAATCCAAATAAACAAAAACGAGGAGCACCGACTCCATTCAGCGAAGTCAGCCTCAAGCTTGCTTCACCTGAACGTATTCTTGATTGGTCACATGGTGAGGTTACAAAGCCAGAGACTATCAACTACCGAACACAACGTCCTGAAAAATATGGTTTGTTCGATGAGCGAATTTTCGGCCCAGTTGAGGACTTTGAATGTTCCTGTAAGAAGTATCGTGGTATTCGATACAAGGGTATTGAATGTGAAAAATGTGGAGTAGAAGTTACACGAGCAATCGTACGACGTGAACGAATGGGACACATTGAACTTTGTGTACCGGTGTCACATATCTGGTTCTTACGTGGAGTACCAAGTCGTATCGCATTGATTCTTGGTTTAACTGCTGCGTCAGTAGAAAAAGTTATCTACTTCGCAGGGTACATCATTACAAAAGTAGCAGAAGATGAACGTACACGACTTTTGAAAGAACTTGATACTGAATATAAAACGAAACTCGCTGAACTACAAAACGAAGATGCTCGGACAGCTCTTAAAGATCGAATGACTGAAACGAAGAAAGAAATTGAATCAGTTAAACAAGGTGCAGTACTTGATGAAACAAACTTCCATAAGTTCTCAGTAAAGTATTCAACACTCTTTGAAGCACGTATTGGGGCAGAATCTATCTTTGAACTTTTCAAAAATATTGACCTGAAGGTACTGTGTGAACGTCTTGAAACAGAGCGAGAAACTGCAGGAGTAGCTGAGCGTACAAAGCTCGACAAACGATTGAACCTCATCCGAGGGTTGATTCATGCTAACGTACGTCCTGAATGGATGTTTCTCCAGAGAATTCCTGTGATTCCACCTGCACTACGTCCAATGGTTGCACTTGAAGGTGGACGACACGCATCGAGTGACCTCAACGACCTTTATCGACGCGTCATCAATCGAAACAATCGTTTGAAGAAGCTTATCGACATCATGGCGCCAGACGTGATCTTACGTAACGAGAAGCGAATCATGCAGGAAGCTGTTGATGCCCTTATCGACAACTCTATTCGTCACGGGAACACTGCATACTCAGCAATGAGTCAGGCACAACGCCGACCATTGAAGTCTCTTTCTGACTACCTAAAAAGTAAGCAGGGATACTTTCGACAGAACTTGCTTGGTAAGCGAGTGGACTATTCTGGACGTTCAGTAATTGTTATTGGTCCAGAACTTGAACTTGATCAGTGTGGTCTCCCAAAACACATGGCACTGGAATTGTTCCGACCGTTTGTTATCTCAGAATTACTCCGGCAAGAACTCGCGTACAACATCCGTGGAGCAGGACGTCTTATTGAAGACGGTGTACCTGAAGTATGGGCAATTCTTGAAGGTGTTATCGCTGAAAAGCATGTACTACTTAACCGTGCGCCAACGTTGCACCGACAGGGTATTCAGGCATTCCGTCCGGTACTGATTGAAGGTAATGCAATTCAGATTCATCCATTGGTGTGTAAGGCATTTAACGCTGATTTCGATGGTGACCAGATGGCGGTACATGTACCATTGTCTGAAGAAGCACAGACTGAAGCTCGTGAAATTGTTTCTGCAAACAAGAATGTACTTAAGCCAGGATCAGGTGAGCCTGTAGTATCTGAGTCACTTATGGATATGGCACTCGGAGCATTCTGGATGACTAAAGAAATCGAAGGAGCAAAAGGAGAAGGAAAGTGGTTTGCATCTCCCAATGATGCGATTAACGCATATGATTACGATATTGTAGATTTCCGAGCAAAAGTTAAAGTACTTGCAACAGATACTGCTAAATATGCACAGTATGAGGGACAGATATTTGAAACAACCGTAGGACGACTTCTCTTCAACTCGGTACTTCCAAGTGATCATCGATACATTAATGAAGTAGTTTCTCAACGAGATCTCTTCGCCGTAGTACTTGACCTTATTGATGATCAAGGAACTGAAATCGTACCAAGTGTGGTAAACAAAATTAAGAAGTTTGGTTTCAAATATGCAACCGTTTCTGGTACCACATGGGGAATCGATGAAGTGGTTATACCACCAGAGAAGGGCGCTATTATCGAAAAATCTCGAGCAGAGGAACGAGTAATTATAGAGAACTTCGAAGAAGGACTTCTCTCACGAGAAGAACGTCGACGAATGGTTATTGAGATCTGGCACAGAACTAAGAGTGAATTGGAAGAAATTATTCCAAACCACATGGATCATAACGGTTCAGCATATGATCTTTGGAAGTCTGGAGCGCGTGGATCAATGCGCCAGATTGCTCAGATGGTTGGTATGAAAGGTTTGATTGTAAACACTCGAGGTGAAACAGTTGAGTTCCCCGTTATTTCTTCTATGAAGGAGGGCATGAGTCCAATTGAGTATTTCACGACAACCCACGGTTCTCGAAAAGGACTTGCCGACACTGCACTTCAAACTGCAAAAGCTGGGTATCTTACACGACGACTCTTTGTTGTTGCACAGGACGCTATCATTACAGAGTCAGACTGTAAAACAAAAGAAAGTACAAATATCGGACGCATTTCTGCTTCTGGTATTGAGATTTCATTTGCAAAAGCATTGAAGGGACGAGTTATTGCTGCAAATATTGTTGACTCTAAAGATAACGTTATATTCAAGAAAGGGCACTTACTTACTCGACGCGATGCTATATCTGTTGAAGAAAGTACGTGTGAATCAGTTGAGGTTCGTTCTCCGATGACTTGCGCAACATTACGCGGTGTATGCCAGAAGTGTTACGGTGTAGATCTTACAACCAATGCATTGGTGGATATGGGTGAAGCAGTAGGAACTATTGCAGCACAAGCTATTGGTGAACCGGGTACACAGCTTACGATGAACACCAAGCACGCAGGTGGTACATCTTCAGCAGGTGGTGACCTTACACAAGGTCTTCCTCGTGTAGAAGAAGTATTTGAAAAACGACTACCGAAGATTCCAGCAATTATTTCTAAAACTGCAGGTTTTGTAACTGAGATTCGAACAGAAGGACGTGAGAAATTCATTACTGTTGCAGTTGATAAAACTTCACAGTACGCTCCGAAAAAGTCAGACGTCATTGAGTATGAAGTAAATTGGCGACGAGTGGTAAAAATATCTAAGGGAGACAATGTTGTTGGAGGTCAGATGTTGACTGATGGTTCTGCTTATCTACCAGACTTGTTCAAGTATGGTACTAAGGAGCAGACACAGGACTACATCATTTCTGAAGTAAATAAGATTTACGAACTACAAGGTGTGACTATCTCTCGAAAGCACATTGAGCTTATTGTGAAACAAATGATGTCACGAGTGAAGGTAAACGCTTCTGGTGACAGTCACTTTACTCCAGGTGAAGTGATCGAAGAATGGATCTTTGTTGAAGCAAACAATAAGCTGAAGGCCGAAGGTAAAGAACAAGCAAAGGCTGATAAACTCATTATGGGTATTACTGAAAGTTCACTATCGCGAAAGTCGTTCCTTTCAGCTGCTTCATTCCAAAATACAACTCGTATTTTGATTAACTCAGCAGTAAAGGGAAGCCAAGATAATCTCGCAGGACTTATGGAGAACGTGATTATTGGTAAGCTGATTCCAGCAGGGTCAGGATTTAAAGGGTCGCCTAAGTACGACATGATTCAAGCTGTGTCCAAATCCCTAGAAAAATAGAAATCCACAGCTAATCCCATCTGCTTCGTCGCACTACGGAAAATAATTTTCAACGTACCACTAAGTACGCCTCAAATTATTTTCCTTGTGCTCCTCGCATCTGGAATCATCTGAAAATTCCTAGAGTAAGGAAGATTGAGTAGGGGAGTAAAAACACAAAAGACCGGCACTACGCGCCGGTCTTTTGTGTTAATAGCTACATCCCTTATTGCTTGATATCATCAATGATATCAAGCAATAACCAAACAAAATAACTCTCCATATCATTGATGATATGGAGAGTTATTTTGATAATTTTACAATCAACTCTTCAGCAACGTTAAAGAGTAGAAAATGCATGGGAAATTTTTTCCGTAATCCAGTAAAACTCAATGGGTCTATATATTTCTTTCTTGTTCCGTTGCGCTTTACTGCTCTTGCCATTTGTTCAACTGCATGTTTCTTTATGGCATCATCGTAGTGTGGTATTTGCTTATTAAGCCACTTGCGTGTACGGGTGAAAGTGTTTGGGCTCACTCCAAGAATGTATCGTATTTCTGCCTGAGTTTTTCCAGCGAGTATCATTTGCGCGATAAGAATACGGCGACCAATTGTTATTTTCTCACTTTCAGTGAGTAACGTATTTATAAAATACTCCACAGAATTATCCTGGGGCATGCTTTTGACACCTGCATATAATGCTTCAAGAATAAGTTCTTTTTTACGAGAGTTTAGTTTTTTGTGATTTGTGCTCATAATTAAATTATATCATTAATGATATATACCACATACCTAAGTTTTATGCTCCATATCATCAATGATATGGAGATGGGTTGTGTAGGTGTGGAGGAATACCTCAATTAATTGCGGTATTTTTGAGGAGTGGACAAAAAAGAAACCCCCGAGCGAATCCAGAGGATTCTTTTTCAAGGGGGGGGGTGTGATAAATTTAACGATGTCCTGATGCACTCTTTTTAGCAGTGACACGGCCTTTGGGGTTTCCTTGGTGACGATAAGCATCGGTGAGTTGGTTGTCTGGGATCAGACTTCCATACGATGTCACAATCACAAGTTCATCATCAGTGACACTGAGCCGAGCAAATGATGAGCTACCGAGATTGAATCGTGAGCAAAGTTGTTTAATCAGCTTTTTTGTTTTGCTTTCCTCGTACGGAATGCGAGACGATGCTTCTGTCGTGATTGTAATGTTGGAGCTACGCATTTGTTGTCCTTCTTACTGGGTGTTGTCTAAAATCTATTATACATGACAATACCCAAAAGTCAATTTTTATGGCGTATTTTGGGAGTTGTTCAAAGTGGAGTATACTAGTGCTACTTATGGCTTCAGGTGATTCAGTATCTCAGATAAAAGAAAGACTTTCGGTGGTGGATGTGGTGTCTTCGTATGTTGAGCTACATCCTGCGGGAAAAAACTTTAAAGGAAAATCTCCATTTACAAACGAAAAGACCCCATCATTTTATGTGTCTCCAGATCGTGGGATGTATTATTGTTTTTCTAGTTCTCAAGGGGGTGACATCTTTACTTTCGTGCAAGAGATGGAAGGGGTTGATTTCAAGGGTGCTTTGAAGATACTTGCAGATAAAGCAGGAGTTGAGCTGGTTCGAGAAGACCCAAAGAAGCGAACAGAGCGTGACCGACAGTATGATTCACTTGAGGCTGCCACGAAGTACTTTAGTGAATATCTCACCAAGAAAACTGCTGCACAGGTGTATCTAAAGGACCGAGGAGTAAAGCCGGAAACAATAGCAAAATGGCGTATTGGATATGCACCAGGACCACCTGACCATGGCTGGAGAGAGCTTAAAAACGCGCTGGAAGCCCAGAAATTCACCTCTACCGAGCTTCTGAGGGCTGGTTTGGTGAAAGGAGCTGATTCAGGCAAAGAGCCGTACGATTTGTTTCGTGACCGGATAATGTTTCCAATTTTTGATGCTGGAGGGAAGGTAGTTGCATACTCAGGACGTATTCTTACTAAAGACAGCGAAGCGCCAAAATACGTTAACTCACCTGAAACAGAACTCTTTAATAAGTCAGATATCCTCTATGGATATGATAAAGCAAAACAGGGAATTCGCACTATGGATTTCTCGTTGATTGTGGAAGGGCAGTTTGATGTGGTGATGGCGCATCAGGCAGGTTACTCAAACACGGTAGCAGTGTCAGGAACAGCCCTTACAGAACATCATGTAATGCTCCTACAACGCCTTTCTAACCGGGTGGTTCTCGCACTTGATTCAGACCGAGCGGGAATTGCTGCAGTCAAACGTGCAGCAGACGTTATGCTTGCACGAGGTATGGATGTGAAAGTCGCTCATATGCCTGACGGCGAAGACCCTGCAGACATGATACAGAAAGATCCGACAGAATTTAAGCATTCCATAGGAAAGGCAACACACGTCATCGAGTTTCTACTTGACGTACTGCAAAACCAAAAGCTGGAAGAACGAACGTTTAAACTCAAGGCCAGGGAGGAAATCCTTCCATACGTTGTGAAGATTCCAAATCGAATAGATCAGGAACATTTTGAGAATTTAATTGCAGAACGTTTAGGTACTACAAAGGATGCAATTCATTTTGAGACTGAACGCCTCGCTCAGTTGCAAGAACAAGAAAAACAAAAGGAACAAAATCGACCGAAAACCCAAGAGCGTTCACAAGCGCAATCGTCAACTCGTCCAGAAGAAGATCCTAAAATGCAGTTCCAACGAAAAAAAGAATTACGTCAGTACTTAGCCGTTTTGGTGGATGTATTCCCTCAAGAACAGAAGTCAAACCTTCGGCATGCGCTGGAGAAGACAGTCTCTGAGACACTTGCTCAAATACAAGCAACGCTCGATGCAACCAAGACAAGTGGTTTGTCATTTAAACTTGAGTCTTACATAGAAGCAACGCCTATAAAACAAGTCTATGAAGAGACAGTCGATAAGCTTAATGAGCTCGTGGTATTGGTGGGAAAAGAAGGTATGAAAGATCATACACAAGTACTTCACAAGGCTGAAACAGCAAGTGACGATACATTAGTGATGAAGACCCTGGGAGATATTTCAGCTTTTAAAAAGAAGCAAGACACACTTTTATTTACACCAGAAGTGTTTGGGATTTTGCCACCTAAAAAGCTAGATTAAAGCAACTCTATAACTACATGAGTCATCCGACTACTCCTGTAGTTTGCCTTTTTATAATAAGCGAAAAACACTGGACTAATTACTAAAATAGAGTATAGTTGTCGGATTATGGCTGTTAAAAAAGCAACCAAAGAAATCGCGAAAAAAACGACCAAAAAAGTCGTCAAAAAGGCAACAAAATCAGTAGCAAAAACGCCAGTCAAAAAGACGGCAACAGCTAAAAAAACAACTGCCAAAAAACTAGTAGCAAAGAAAGTTACAAAGAAGCCAGTAAAAGCCGTAGCAAAAAAAGCGCCAGCAGAAAAAGCTGCCGCTAAAACTGTTGCAAAAAAAGCTCCCGTAAAGAAAAAACTTACTAAGACGCAAAAAATTAAACGGGCAAAATCATCTGAGTTGATGAAACTTGGACGTGAACGTGGTTACGTCACATATGATGAAATTTTAAAATTCTTCCCTCAAATTGAGAAAGAGGTACCTTTCCTAGAGGAGATGTATGACAACTTCTCAGTTGCTGGTATCGATGTGCTCTCAAGCGGAGGCATGCTTGGTACGGATCCTTCTATAGAGATACTTGCACAGAAAAATTCATACAAACGTAATGACAGTGGCTACGATTCTATCCAAATGTATCTGCGTGAGATTGGTCAGTACCCATTGCTTACTGCTCAAGAAGAGCGCGATCTTGCACAAAGGATTCTTGATGAAGATGAAGAAGCACGAAATCTGCTTGCACGAGCAAACCTCCGGCTCGTTGTTTCTATTGCTAAGAAGTATGTAGGACGTTCACCCGACCTTACTCTCCTGGACCTGATTCAGGAAGGAAACCTAGGACTCTTTAAAGCGGTTGATAAATTTGACCACTTGAAAGGATTTAAGTTTTCTACGTATGCTACGTGGTGGATTCGTCAGGCAATTACACGAGCGCTCGCTGATCAGTCACGTACGATTCGTATTCCCGTACACATGGTTGAAACCATGGCAAAGTACAAACAGGTCTCACGACGCCTCGCACAAGATTTTGGCCGTGACCCTGTGCCAGAAGAAATTGCTACTGAGATGGGGATTGAGGTAGAGAAAGTGTATCAGATTGAGAAAATTAGTCAGGACACTATTTCATTGGAACTTCCTATCGGTGATGATGATGACCGGTCGCGATTGTCAGACTTCATTTCTGACGATAAGATGATTTCGCCTGATCAGGAAGTGTCACACAGTATTCTCACTGATCAAATTCAAGAAATTCTTGACACTCTTTCAGAGAAAGAACGACGCATTCTTGAAATGAGGCACGGTCTGGTTGATGGCACTTATCACACACTTGAAGAGGTCGGGCGTGAATTTGGTGTAACGCGTGAACGTATTCGACAGATTGAGGCAAAAGCGCTTGAGAAGATTCGACAGCATGAAAAAGCTCGGCGTTTGAAATCGTACTAATCAAAGATATATACAAAAGCACCGATGGCTTCACCATCGGTGCTTTTGTATCTGGTACAATAGAGACGATATGCATAGAAACATACTCTTGCTTTTTAGTACAACTTTATACTATGTCATAGGCACATACGGTCTTTATGTATTTGATGCGGGACTTTTAACTAGTTCATTAGTTTTGTTTGGTATTCCTGCATTAGCACTTTCACACTTCACGCTCGCCCCACCTTCAGTACTCATATCAGTTGCACTACTTGGCAGCGGGACAGCAATTCTTTTCGAAGGAATCGCTCACATCTACGGCCTCTGGTACAGTATCGGCATTACGGAAGCTCGTTTGTTTGGCTTAATTCCACTTGAGATGCTCCTTTCTATTACTGTACAGGTGCTTTTCTTAGGGCTCCTTTACGAAGTATTGTTTGATGACGGTGTCTACAGCCCACGTAGTGCTTGGGACCGTATGGCTTCTTTTGGAGTGTTTGCTGTGGGTGCATTGGTACTTATAGGTATACACCAATACGTTGTAGGCGGTATTTTCTTATCATACTCCTATTTCTGGATAATCGGTGTGATTACTGCGTCATCTCTTGCAGCTTTAGCACTGCACAAAGGCTTAAACATAGCTTTTTTTGATAGAGTAATAGACTTTACTATCGTGGCCGCAATCCCCTTAGCTATATCTGTTTGGATATCATCAGCAAATGTACATAAATTGTTTGGACACACTGATGAATACATTGCTACTTTCTCTCTCTATGGACAGATTATTCCAATTGAAGAGATTGCTCTTATTTTCGCGCTTCCGTTTTTTGTAGGGACAATATACGAAATCTACCTTGATGATAGACTCTAGTTTTTATTTTTGAGATACTTTCCTAAAATTTGTTTAAGTCCTTGTCGAGAGATGATACCAATAGGATGATTGTCGTGATCAACAACAGGGATACGCGCACGTTGGTGAGTGATTGCAACTGAAGCTATGTCCATAATAGAATCGTTGGGGTGTACTGTAGTGTAGTCAGCAGACATGAAGTCAGACACAGGTGTATCTTTCGCCTCCTGAACAGTCTTTGCAAATACTTCTTCATTCTGGAGGTGCTCTAGAGCTTGGTCGGCATCGAAAGAAAGGGGGATGATACCATCAAATAGGTCTGAGACACTTACTTCACCAGAGAGCTCACCCTCATCATTTACCACTAGAAGTGTATTGGTATGGTTGTTCAGCATTAAATCGAGTGCTTCCGCAAAGGTAGCATTTTCCGAAATTATGAATGCTTTTTTGATGATTTCTTTTAACTCCATATAGTTTTAGTATACGCCACTTAAAAAAGCTGGCAATAGCTGGTGAAGAAAAAAACAACCACACCCTGAGGTGTAGTTGTTTTTAAGAGGTGTTCACCTTAGCGTGCTTGCACAGGGTGTGCTGTTTCAGCAGCTTCTACTGTGTTACCCATGTTTTCGTCAGACATGAAAAACTCTGTAAAGAGAACTAGTGCAATTGACGCAACAACTAAACCAAGAAGCATTGTGGGGACACCCTGCTTCATCCAGTCAATGAATGAGATTGGGTTGTCTGTCTTCTCAGACTTTGTAACAACAATCACTCCCGCAGTAGAACCAATCGGTGAACCATTTCCACCAAACCCAACTCCAAACGCAAGTGCCCACCAAAGAATTTCAACAGGAATACCCTGTGTTCCTAAGAAAGCAATAATAGGAATCATGGCAACAGTAAGAGGGATGTTGTCTACAATTGCTGAAAGAATTGCACTCGTCCAAAGAATGATCAATGCAGTCATAAGAATGTTACTGTCGGCACCACTAGTGATGAAGCCAGCTGCACGTTCAAGTACTCCTGAAAATTCTAGACCTCCAACAATTACAAATAATGAACCAAAGAAAAGAAGAACTGATAGCTCACACTTCTCAATAGTTTTTTGTGGGTCATGAAGGGGAGCAATCCAGATGAGTGCTAAAGATGCACCAATCAGTGCTACCATCGCAGGCGCCATGTGGAGTGAGGAGTGTAGGAAGAATAAAACAACAACTAAACCGAAGATAATCAGGAGCTTCCTTAGTGTCTTAGGGTCAGTGATGGCTTCGTTTTCATTCATTGCCATAAGCTGGTCAATGTTCTGAGGTTTTGCTTTCAGATCTTTTCGGAAAAGGAATCGGAAGAAAATAAGCGTCAAGGCCCAGGTCACGAGTACAACAGGAAGGGAGTGTATCAAGAAGTCGTTAAATGAAAACCCTGCTGCAGACCCAATCATGATGTTGGGAGGGTCTCCTACAAGTGTCGCAGTTCCACCGATGTTTGATAGCAGCGCTTCAGCCATGAGGATAGGGACAGGGTTTATCTTAATCATATCCGCAATAATGATTGTAATAGGTACAATCAAAATAATGGTTGTTACGTTATCAAGAATCATCGAAAGGATTGCTGTAATTCCGGACAGTGCAACCATGAGAAGCCAGGGACTCCCTTTTGTTTTCTTTGCAGTCCAAATCCCTGCATATTGGAACGCTCCAGTATGTTCAAGCATTCCGACAAGGAGCATCATCCCAAAGAGAAGTCCAAGTGTATTGAAGTCTACTACCTCCAATAGGTTTTCAGGGTGGTAGAAATCAAAGTACATCCCGGCTGAAAGCATTGTTATAGCACCAAAAAGAGCTACTACCGTCCGGTGAATTCGTTCAGTGAGGATGAAGAAAAATGTAACTCCGAAAATAATCAGAGAAATGAGTTCAATATATTCCATACAGTAAAGTCTTATTCAGTGTCAGAAATGTTAAGAGCGTGTCCAATAATATGCTTCAGGCCTCGCCGAGAAATAATCCCAACAGGCTTACCTTCTTCGTCAACGACTGGAATTCTGACACTTTTATTTGCAATCGCGTTGGTTGCAACTTCCATAATCCCATCAGTGAGTTTAACGGGAGTAATTTTTGTTGACATGAACAGTTTTACAAACTTATCAGCGTTTGATTTTGTTTCCTCCTCAAACATTGTTGTTGTTGCAAAGTGTGCTGCTACACTGTCGCCATTGAGATATTCAGGGACGATAGCATCGAGTAAATCGGTAACACTCACCTCTCCAGTTAATAGACCGTTGTTATCGGTAACTAGCAGTGAATTTGTCTTTTCAGAAATCATCAGTGAAACGGCATCTCTAAAAGATGCTTCCTCAGAGATGCCTACTGACTCTTTTATTATGTCTTTTAATTCCATAAGGGTGGCTATAATACTCCAACTGGTATATTTGTATAGAGGAGCTGTGCAGGTTTGGTACAGTTTGTATAGACTGTCAAATAGTGTGTTTAGGAAAGGTTGATTTTTAGATAAAACGGCGTATGATTTCTTTTCATGCAGCACAAGTGAGTTGCAGTAATTATTGAAAACAAAAAAGGCAGACCTATGAGTAACAAAAATAAAATTGCAACAGTGGTCACATGTATGGATTGTCGTTTGCATCGCCCAGACGCAATGCAGTATCAGCAATTGTGCAAAATACTTGACGTAGATGATTGTTATATCGACACTGAAGCTGGTCCTGACGGGGCGGTGCTGAATGACACAGATCGATGCTGTGGCACGATTCAGAATCTTGTCATCATTAAGGAGGCAAAAAAGCCGGATGTTATGGCAATTGTTGCACATTATGATTGCGCTGGTCACTCTGTGCCAGATGAGCAACATGATACCGACGTTGTTGCGGCAGCAGAAAAGCTTTCTCTGGAAATTTTCGGTGAAGCAGGTAAGGTTGTGCCGTTGGTTGCATATCAAAACACTGAGGAGGGTCCATCATGGCTCTTGAAGCGTATGGATGCTCAGGCTTTGGCTATTGCTGCAGAATAGCACTTAGATTTGTCAAAGGGCGCTCCTGTCTGGGGCGCCCTTTTTCTTTGGTATACTACTATCATGAATAACCAAACACAGGATACAGAGAAAGCATTCAAGGAGGCGTATTCACAATTAAATACCGCTCAGAAAGAATCTGTCGATACTATTGAGGGCCCTGTGATGGTGATAGCAGGTCCAGGAACAGGGAAGACTCAGATACTGACACTACGTATTGCGAATATTCTCCTGAAGACTGATGTTGCTCCTGAGAGCATTTTAGCCCTTACTTTTACTGAGTCAGGAGCAAAGGCAATGCGTGAGCGTTTGCGTCGCTATATTGGTTCTCGTGCGTACCAGGTGCCCATCTACACGTTTCATGGCTTTGCCCAGAAGTTGATTAAAGACTATCCCGATGCATATCAGCGAGTGATTGGCGGACGGCCTGCCAGCGATTTAGAAAAAATTACACTTATAGAATCGATTCTTGAAGGAGGGGAAGTGAAGTTGCTGCGACCTATGGGTGCACCTGCGTATTACGTGTCACACATCCTGCGAATGTTTGGACAGATGAAACAGGAGTACGTTACTCCAGATGATTTCGCCAAAATAATTTCCAGCCAAGAATTGGAGCTTGAAGGTATTGAGAAAATTCATGAGAAAGGAGCTCATAAAGGCAAGATTCGAGGTGAATATACAAAGAAGGAAAAATCAATTGAAAAAAATCATGAGTTGCTACACGTATATAGACAGTACGAAGCACTCCTAACTGATAAGAAGTTGTATGACTTCGAAGACATGATCGTCGAGACAGTCAAAGCACTTTCTTCGCAAGAGGACATGCTTCGAGATCTGCAGGAACAGTATCAGTATGTATTGGCTGATGAGCATCAAGATGTGAACGGCTCCCAAAATAAAATTCTGGAATTACTAGCTGCGTATCATGACTCACCAAACATTTTTGTGGTGGGTGACGAGAAGCAAGCGATTTACCGTTTCCAGGGAGCTTCACTTGAGAACTTCAGGTATTTTGATGATATTTTTAAAGGGACCAAAACTATTTCACTTACAAAAAATTACCGTTCAGGCCAGATGATTCTTGATGCGGCCCATAGCCTGGTTGAGGTGGAGGACGGCCCTCTAAAGATTTTCCGTGTGCCATTGTCCTCTGAGGCAGTGCCTACTTCGGAAGTGACCCAGCGGTGTTTTTCGCACCAAGCAGTTGAAGATGTGTGGGTGGTAGACGAAATTAAAGCAGAGATTCAAAAGGGAGTATCTCCAGAAGAGATTACGATTATTGTGCGAACTAACCGTGAGGTAGAATCATTTGCTGGAGCTTTGCGTAAGCAAGGTGTTGCAGTCACTGCCTCAGCAGATGGAGATATCCTCAAGCATCCAATGACTCATGCAGTACAAGGACTAATCAACGCAGTTATTGCAGACAAAGACGAAGGTGCGCTTTTTGCAGTGTTACATGGGACGTATTGGGGTATGTCTATTAATGATCTCGTGAAGATTGCTTCAGCTCGGAGTTACGGAACGACACTGGTGAGTATTCTTTCTGATAAAGAAAAACTAGAGGAACTGAAAGTTTCCAATGTAGATGCTGCATATAGAGTCTTCGAGGTTATTCAAGAAGCTCGAAAGAAAGAGGTGCATGAGGCTCCACATAGGGTACTTGAGTACTTACTCCAAGAAAGTGGTTTCTTAAACCATCTCCTTGCAGAAGATATGTTTGAAGGAGCGCGCGTGGTCCGCCGTTTGTATGATGAGGTGGAGGAACTTGTACTTCGTGATGGTGTAGGGACACTCAGAGAAGTAAGTCAGATGTTTGCAATACGTGAAGAGTACAGACTTCCGCTGAATGCTCCATACATCGCCACTGACCCGCATGCAGTCCAGGTAATGACTGCACATAAGTCTAAAGGGCTTGAGTTTGGATCTGTATTTATCCCGCATTTACATGACAATGCGTGGGGTAATCCAAAGAATAGAAAAAACTATTTTGATATTCCACTTGTCCAAACTGTTGATATAGATTCTTCAGAAGTTACTGAAGATGACAGAAGACTTTTGTACGTAGCAATGACACGTGCTAAAACCGCACTTCATATGTCGTGTGCAGACACTAATGCTGATGGTAAGGAGCTGATTCCAACACGTTTGTTTGACGATATGGATAGTGAATACCTTCTGCCTAAAGAGACTAATACAGAAGACGCAGCTTTTGATCCCATGGCGTCACTCTTAAAGAAAACAGGTGAAACTGCTATTGATGCGCAGTTAATCACGACTCTTTTGGAAGAGCGCGGATTTTCTGCAACTTCGTTAAATAATTATTTACGGAGTCCTTGGGATTATTTTTATCGAAACGTGTTACGTATCCCTGAGACACAAGCAGTACATATGCAGTTTGGTACCGCGGTACACAACGTTATGGAGAAGTCGACAAAGCGACATACTAATACAGGTGCATTTCCAAGTGATACTGAAATAAAGCAGATGATTGAAATGGAGCTAAATAAGCTCCCTGTCACAAAGGAAGAGTATGTACGACTTTTAGAGAAAGGCTTGGAAGCATTATACCCGTACCTCGCACATACAAAAGTAACATTACCGAAGGTCACAAGAGAAGAATTAAGTATACGTGTTGTGTTGCCTACAGGAATCCCTGAGTTACCCGAGTTAACTCTAACGGGAAAGTTAGACAGGTTAGACATTGCTGAAGATGGTATTGCATATCGTGTGGTCGACTACAAAACAGGAAAGCCAAAAACACGTAATGTTATAGAAGGGAATACCGCAAGCTCAGATGGAGGTTATAAACGTCAGTTGGTATTCTACACACTTTTGTTGTCATTGTACGGAGATGACCGATATAAATGCAATACGGGGGTATTATCGTTTATAGAGCCTGATGCTAAAGGGGTCATTCATGAGGAGGTGTTTACTGTTACACAAGAAGAAGTATCAGAGCTGAAAGAGGCAATCATCACCGCAGTGAAATCTATTATTTCAGGGAAATTTTTACAGCAACCGTGTGAAGAAGGTGAGAGTGAGTATTGCCACCTGGTTAAGCTGTTGCAAAGGTAAAGGTGTAAAAAAAAAGACCTGCACAACGTGCAGGTCTTTTGTTCCGTCTCTTATGAGTGCTATTGGCTTTCAATTTGTCCAAGCAGCGTTTCGATAATTTGTTTCACAGCTTCGTATGGTTGAGCTCCGTTTATTTCACCTTGTTGTCCTCCTACAAGTACCAGTGAGTATGGTGTTCCTTGTACACCAGCGTTTGTGCCGTCTGCAAAGTCTTCATTTACTTTATCAATGAATCGTCCTTCTTTTACACATTCATCGAATGAGTTTCCATCGACACCAGCTTGCATTGCGAAGTCTGAAAGCTTTGTGACGTTTGTCTGAGCATTGGTCTCGCGTTCACCAAATACGAGGTCAGAGAATGTCCAAAAAGCTTCATTGTCACCAAGATCTGCAACACATTCAGATGCCAGCGCAATTCCTGGTGCATTGGGGTGAAGTTGTTCAAGTGGGAAGTGTCGGTAGACCCACGCAACTTTTCCAGATACTCCGTAGTCATCTATAACCTGATTCATTGTTTCGTGGAAATTCTTACAGAAAGGGCAATCATAGTCAGAATATTCCATAATGATAATAGGAGCGTTTGGGTCGCCTCGTATATGATCATCTTCATCGATCGGACGTACTGGCCCTTTTTCTATCACCGCAGCTGAATCGGTATCAATACCAAGGCCTGCTATTGGTGCATTTGAACCAATTCCTCCACTAAAGTAAATAGCAGCGGCTATAAGTCCAAAACCAACGAGTAAGGTTGCAGGGATAATAAGTGGGTTTGATTGTTGTTGCACAGGTGTTTGTTCCTGTGTCTGACCTTGTGTCGTCTCTGAGTCCATACATTTAACAATTTACATAATATAAGCAAAGTATACCATGTGCAAAAATAGTTTGTGCAGTGTCAAACAGTGGATACAATGTGAGCATAACGCTACAATACTCACATGACAATCATTGAAGCAATCGTACTAGGAATCGTACAAGGAGTAACTGAATTTCTCCCGGTTTCATCCACCGGACATCTCATTCTTGCGCGTACACTTTTTGATATACAGGATGGTAATGCTCTGGCGTTTGATGCGGTATTGCATTTAGCGACTGCAGCTGCGGTCATTGTATATTTCTTCCCCGACATTTGGACGCTTGCACATGCGGGTTTACGTAAATTAGGGAGACTCCCCGTAAATAAACGAGATGAAACATTGCTTTATTCATTGCTTATCGCAACCATTCCTGCAGTTATTTTAGGACTCTCACTGGAGTCCCTTATGGAGACTACGTTTCGTGACCCACGATTAGTGGCGTTGGTACTTATAGCAGGATCGGTATTTTTCATGTATGCAGAATGGGTATACAGGAATAAAGCACAAACCAATGAAATAAATATCACGAAAGGTTTTAAAATAGGTCTCTTTCAAACACTGGCGCTGATTCCTGGCATGTCTCGTTCAGGCGCAACTATTGCAGGAGGTATGCTTTTGGGTCTTACACGTGTTGAAGCTGCGCGCTTTGCTTTTTTACTTGCGGTGCCAGTCATAACGGGCGCAGGACTTAAGAAATTTATTGAAATGCTTTCAAGTGAAGAGACTGTAGTATGGATGCCTGTATTGGTTGGTGCAGGAGTTGCTTTTAGTGTGGGTCTTATGTCCATTCACTTCATGTTGTCGTTTGTGCGGACACATACATTATGGCCATTTATCTGGTACCGTATTATTTTGGCGAGTTTTGTACTATTCATATTTACATTTGGATAAGTAAATTTAATACCTATTTGCTGTGGGTACCAGATAATTTATTTGGTGAGAAAGTCCGAGGGACTTTCTCAAGAGGTTGACTGATATTTCTTGAGTTGACGATAAGGAATAGTGACAACCTGAACAGAATCTGTAAGATTTAGAATTATCTTAGCTTCTTTTGTACTTTTCATCTTTACCTTCAGCTAAGTTTCTATGGTTCTTTATTCTTCATTTAATTTATTCAAAACATAGTTTGTAAATAAAAGAAAACCGCCACGAGACGATTTTCAGTCTCAGGCGGGTGTTACTTGGATGGTTCCGGTATCCATGCAACTAATAGTACAGTGAAGTGACACATATATCGTTGAGGAATCAGTAGTTTAGCTGTTTTGATTACTCCATTAAGACACAGGCGTGCTGCTTCATACATGAGTTCAGCGGACAAATCTTTTTGTTCATAAGGCAATGTATGAGGAATAAAAATTTGTCCTGTCGGTAGCTGTTTCAGTCTGAATTGAGTGATAACCAAACCTTTCAGATCATTAACTACTCGTAAAATTTCTTCTTCATTAGGTTCATCGTCCCAGTTTCTTCCAAATTCTTGGTCGAACATTGTACACTCCTTTCTCTGGATTAAAATAAACGTATCAAGTAATAGATGAATATTCAAGTGTCTGAAAGGACCGCAGGCAAAGCCTGCGGTCCTGTAAGTCAGATTAGAAGAGAAGGGAATGAGTCATAGAAGCATCTTCCTTGGTTTTCCAAGTAGATACATCAAGAGGAATTTCTTTTTTACGGTACCCGTCTTTAAACTTCACGTGTTCATGTTCCATTGCATAGTCAAACAGTTTTTTTGTTACTTTCACGTCTTGCTCACAGTATTTCATGATTTCTTTAATTTTCCCCTCTCGCCACCAGCGCACTGCTTGTAGTCCATCGGCACTCTTTTTTACTCCAAGTGTTGCTTGTGCAACAGAATCAAGGCGAAGTCTTCGCCCTAGTGAATCTCGTATACTTGCAAGGAGATCAATACTTTTTATTTGTGTAAGGTCCCCAGGGTAATACTTGTTTAAAAGTGGAATATCGAAATGATTACTATTGTATCCAACCAAGGCATCAGCCCGTTCAATAATTGGCCAGAGTTCTTGCAGGTCTTCATGTGTAACGGTTGTGTATTTGCCGGTGTCACTTTCGTACACGGTAGCAACAGAAATATCTAAATCAGTCGAATCGTTTGATCCAACATCAGCAAAAATATTTTGGGTTTCTAAGTCAAAGACTATGTAGTTCATCAAGGTGTGTAATTAGTTTGAAAGTTTTTCAATAAGTTCCTCAAGGGTGCCAGAAAGTTCATCATCTTCCATAAGATTTTTCATAGTGTATGTTTTGTTTTGTATCTCATCTTCACCAAGCACTAATACATAATGAATGAATCGTTCACTCGCAAGGGAAATCTTCTTACCTACTTTCTTGGAACTTAAATCCACGGAAGTCGAAACACCCGCTTCTCGAAAAGCCTGAGCTATTTTTTGAGCTTCGAGATTATGGGTGACCTCAGTGGGGAGGATTGAGAGCGTCGGTGCAGTGATGTCGGTAGTCATAAGGTCATGACTTATAAGGAAGTCACGTAGTGTTACGTCACCAAACCCAAAACCTATACCTGGGATTGGTTCACCACCAAAGAGTTCAGTAAGGTTGTCATATCGGCCACCTCCCATCATAGATCGATTATTTTCGGGATGTAAATCAATAATTTCAAATACGATACCAGTGTAGTAGTCGAAACCGCGGATAATGGTTGGGTCAAATATCACTGCACAATCCATACTGTCTATTGTCGTAATGAGGGTCTGGAGTTCAGTAAAGGCTTCAGTTTTTTTGATAATCTCAGGAACAACATTAATGTTATCAGCGTTGAGAAACTTTAGTACTTCAGATGTGTTAATGCCCACAGCCTCCGTCATCAGCTTTTTGAACTCATCAACCTCCATTTTATTTTTTCGGTCAGCAAGACGAGTAGCAGCAAGCCTAGATTCTCCATCAATATTGAGCGTATCGTAAAGAACGTCTAATAGTCGTCGACTTGAGATATGTATCTCATAATGCTTACCATTTACCGCCCCAAAATTCTTAAATATTTCGTTTGCTAATAGAATAATTTCAATATCAGCAGATATGTCGTCTACTCCAAAGATGTCACAGTTTAGTTGCCAGTGTTCACGGAGCCTCCCACGTTGAGTGCGTTCGTAACGAAAAAGATTGGGAATAGAATACCAGCGTACAGGGAAAGAGAGGTCTCGATATCTCCGCGCAATCATACGAGCAACCGTAGGTGTCATTTCTGGACGGAGTGTGACTTCGCGGTTGCCTCGATCACTAAAGGTATACGTTTGTTCATTTACTATTTCAGTACTGGTTTTAGATTTATAGAGTTCTGCAGGTTCAAGAACTGAAGCATCATAACGTTCAAAACCAAAGTGTTCTGCAGTCATGCTCCACATGTCAAACATGTAGCGTTGCTCTGCCATATCTTCTGGATAGAAGTCACGGACACCTTTGTATGATTCTGTTGTAAGTTTCCCTTTATTTGTCATGTTCAAGATTGTATGTGAGGTGGGTAATTATTGCAAATTATATTGTAGTAGTTTGGTCCGTATTTTGATGGTTCATTCTTACGTCTGCTGCTTGGAGGATAATTGATTTTATTTCCCGGGGGTGAGGAAGGTTTTTTGTGCGGAATTCAGTATCGTGGCCGCCGCTTGCTGTTTCAGCTTCGATAACTCCGTAGTCAAGAAAGGTGGCAATAATCCCATTGATTTCAATGTTTACATCTTGTAGCTTTTCTAAGCGAAAACTCCCAATGTGGCGACGAAATAGTGACACTTGGTCAATAACGATAACTCTTCGATCTGTAATAACCCAAATATCTAAGTAGTATGTGGTCCAAACGTGTGCAAAGAGCATCCAGTGTAGTAATAACCAAAGGCTATAGAGAAAGACAAAGTAGGTTACATAGTCTGAAAGGTGGAGGTTTGTAGTTGGTATGTACGATGAGTAGAGATTTTCAATTAGTATCACGCCTGCCAGTGGAGCTAACACAGTTATAATGAGACCGACTGAAGTAGAAAAAATCGTATACCAGTGTTTATGTACTGTTTTGATTACTTTCTCGTCATCTTCGAGTTGAATTTTTTCAAATAACATACATTTAGAGTGAATTCAGTGCTAACGACATAATAATGAAAAGGATCGCACTGATACCTAAATAGGTAACTAACATCAGCATCGATTTTGCTTTATTTGTTCCGTATGCAAACCAGTGATACACGATACTTAAAGAAAACACCATAAAAACAAGTGTCATTACAAAAAATATAATTAACAAAAAAGGCTTTATTAAATCCACATCAATCATAGTTTTATTGTAACACTAGAATACTGTAACGCTCGACCGCATATTGATCCCTGTGTGTAGCGCACATATAACCATGTGTCTGTGCGAGGATTTGGATGCTTTTACTTTGTTCTGGTTCATGTTCAATCCACAGTTGCCCATTTGTGGTGAGGTAGGCAGGATCTTGTGCAATAATTTTTTGTATACATTCCATACCTTCAACCCCTCCATACAGTGCAAGGTCCGGTTCATGGAGCTTTACCGATTTCTCAGCCCTATCAACTGCAGGGTCGATGTAAGGTGGGTTTGTAAGAATAAATTCATATTTTTTCTCTCCAGGAATTTTTTCAAACAGGTCACTTTCAACTAAACTATAGCGGTTAACCGCTATAGTATTTTGGGTCAGGTTTTTTTGTATGGTAGGGAGGTGAGTGAGGTCTATTTCGCCAAAGGTGACGTGTGTTTCAGGTATAGCTTTCGCTACAGCCACACCAATAGCTCCAGAACCAGCACAAAGGTCAAGCACAGCGACGTACTTACGTTCGTAATCACGAACGTAAGTACGTACTGATTCGATAGCTTTCTCAGTCCAGTACTCTGTTTCAACTCGAGGTATTAGTGGGTGAGAATCAATATAGATAGCACAGTCTAAAAAGGGAATTGAACCAATGAGATAAGCAAGGGGAGTTCCGTTCCGAAGTAGCTCTAAATCGCAGAAAAACCCTTTGGATTTTTTACCATTATATTTTTCCTCCAGTAACCACTGTTCTTCTTGGTTCATAATGCATTGAACTATGCGTTTTTAGAGAACAAAAGTCAATTTGTGGGACAGGTACTGCAGACAGGTTTTTGTTCATGCTTCTATAGAACAAAATTGCTATACTACACTCATGTCAGAAACAATGCTTGAGATAAAAGACTTAGTAAAAGTCTATGGAAAAGGGAAGAATGCAAAAACTGCAGTTGAGGGGATTTCCCTCACGATTCCTAAAGGGAGTTTTTTTGGGCTTTTGGGTCCAAATGGTGCAGGGAAGAGTACTACTATTCACTGTATTACGGGAATTGCACAGCCAACATCAGGAACAATTACCGTTGGCGGATTGGATGTAGTAAAAGATTATAAACAAGCACGTCTTATGGTAGGTCTCTCACCACAAGAATTCAATGTCGATATTTTTGCTACTCCAGCACAATTGGTTGACTACATGGGTGGGTTTTATGGTATTCCGGCTTCCGTACGAGAACCACGAACTGCAGAGTTATTAGCACGGTTTGACCTCGGTGAACATAAAGATGTAAAGTTTCAAAAACTTTCAGGGGGGCTCAAGCGAAGGGTGATTCTTGCTCGAGCATTAATACACACTCCAGAACTCCTTATCCTTGATGAGCCAACTGCAGGAGTAGATGTTGAACAGCGACATGGCCTGTGGGAATACTTGAAAGAAATGAACGCCCGAGGGAAGACTATCATTCTCACTTCACATTATCTCGAGGAGATTCAGTACTTATGTAATGAGATAGCGATTATCAATAAAGGAAAAATTGTTGCACAGGGTACTAAAGAGGAGTTTATGAAAGATGGAAAATCAGTTGAGGAGACTTATTTAGAAATTACTAAAGATACTGAATAATATGGATGGAATAAATTGGATTGGGTTGCATACTTTTTTGCGTAAAGGTGTAAAGCGAACGTTTCGTGTCGCAGTACAGACATTGGTTGCGCCTGTAGTTTCATCAGCTTTGTACATTTTCATTTTTGGCACAGTGATTGGTGCAAAAATTGATGATTTCGCAGGAGTACCGTACATTTCTTTTGTGTTTCCAGGTATTTTAATGCTTGCTATCATTAACGCTTCATTCTCGAGCGCATCGAGTGCATTGTACTTTTTGCGATGGGGAAGAGGACTTGAAGAGATTTTAATAGCACCTCTTTCATATACTGAAATGATTCTAGGACTCCTTTCTG
>JBLIMJ010000002.1:0-78775 GCA_047638595.1 Acidimicrobiales bacterium | reverse complement strand
TGTGATAGTTGCCAAGGTTCCAATCACCCCCCCCAGCCAACCCGTTTCGCGTGCCAAATAATACCATTACTCATTACAAAAAGCGAGTTTAAAACAGTCTGTTATACTTGTGAATATGAAAGATGAACAAGAGGTGCATTTTGAGGGCAAGATTGCACAGAAAGTAATAGTTGAAGTAAATAATACTGTCTTACTAGTGCAGGACCCTCGAGGTGACAAAGATACATGGGAGTTGCCAGGTGGTCGTATGAATATAAGCGAGGATCCACGTGCGGCAATGCAACGTGAATTTTTTGAAGAGATGGGGGTACATATTAATGTTCATGAGGTGGTACATATGGAACAGTTTATTCAAGGGAATGAGGGTAAAAGAGCATTTGTAATTGTGTATCGAGCAACTCTTGTAGGTATGGATGTTCTGTTTAAAACTGATGCGCAAGAAGTGTCACACGTAGATTGGTTTACTCAGGAGCAGGTGTCGACGCTCACGTTGTACCCAGAATATGAAAATGCGCTTGAGGTTTATTTTAAAAGCAAGAACACATGATCATATATTACTTTAATACATTGAAAGACTAGGAGTTGGAATAATTGACACAAAGTTAATCTTTAGATAAACTTAGGATAATGAATACTAAAGCTATTAAAAAACAAAAAATCGTTGGACTGAAGGAACTTCGGGAAAACATGGAAGAATACATCCAGGCTGTTGAGAATGGTCAAAGAGTGACTGTAGTACGTCGGTCAAAGCCAATTTTCACACTTATTTCACCAGATGATGATGAAAGTCAGTGGGAAACAGTGATTGACTTCACTGAAGGTGGAACAAAATCTGGTGTTGATATGCGTGAGGTTTTAGTAACACTAAAAAAAATGGATGGATAACACACCTAAATTTTTAAAGTTACTTACTAAAACTGAGCGTTTGAGGGTTGCTGAGGTAATCGGTTTGATTTTAGCAAATGACACTAAGGCTATAGATATTAAAAAAATGTCAGGCTATCAGAATTTGTATAGAGCAAGAATTGGAACTATTCGGATTATTTACATGGTTCATACAAACTATAACGAACTGGTGTTTGTAGGCAGACGTAACGAGAAAATATATAAGAAATTTTAAACCATGATCACACATTACTTTAAAACATTGAAAGACTCGGAATTGAAAGAGCTTGATACGGTGCGCACTGGTGTGTGGACACATGTGGTCGCGCCATCTGAAGAAGAGTTAGAGAAGGTAATAGGGGAGTACGGACTAGACGAAGCTATTGTTGCTGATATCCGGGACTTCTTTGAGGTACCCCGTATGGAAAAGTCAGGTGGTGCAACGTACTTTTTCACACGCTACCCTTTTGATGAAAAGGATGAGGATATTGATACGGCGCCGTTACTTGTGATTATGGGAGAGTCATATGTAGTGACTATTTCTATACGTGAAGTCCCACAGTTTAAAGCTTTTATTTCAGGTGAAATAGAAGTACAAACAACGCAAAAGGCAAAGTTCTTCATACAGATTATGGATACGCTGACCAAATCGTATGAATATGAATTGACACGTTTACGTAAGGCCGTACACAGTGACCGTGCTCGGCTACGAAAGATAGGCAACAGGGAGATTGAGAAACTGGTAAACTATGAGCACGAACTCAACGACATGATCGCGTCCGTAGTGCCGACTAACGCTTGGTTACAGCAAGTTACCAGCGGTAATTATATGCAGCTTTTCCATGAAGATGTTGAGCTTATGGAGGACCTTATGATTGCCAACAGCCAGCTGGTAGACTCTGCGCGGTCAGTTTTAAAGACTATTCAAAACATACGGACAGCTACAGAAGCGATTTTAACCAATAAACTAAACGCGACCATTCAGACATTGACCATTTTGACTATCATCCTCACTATTCCAACAGTGATTGCATCACTCTACGGGATGAACGTACCATTACCTCTAGAGGGAAACCCGCTAGCGTTCTGGATGATTCTGGTGTTTATTGTGATTGTGGTTTCTAGCGTGGTACTAGTATTTAAGCGTAGCGAGTGGATATAAGTATGAAAAAACAAGTTGTATTTATAGGGGGTGGCGATTCGTACAGTAACTATGATGACTATGTACGCGCTCTGGAGAATGCTCCATTGCGAAACTTATTGGGAGAGAAGACTGCCCGTTGGACTGATGGTTTAAGAGATGATTTGGGGGATGAGTACGAACTGTACATGATTCCAATGCCAAATACAGACAATGCGCAGTATTCAGAATGGAAGATTTGGTTTGAGAAGCATTTTGAGTATCTACATCACGGAGCCATACTTGTAGGGTGGTCACTTGGTGGAATGTTCTTAGTTAAGTATCTTATTGAGAAGGAAGCTCCTTTTCCAATAAATGCTTTGTTTTTACTTGCGGCACCCTGTGGTATATACGACGATGGTGCAGGGAATGACTGTGGAAGTTTCCAGTTCAATCCTGAAGCACTTTCTATAATACCTAAAAAAGTTTCCCAGATTTCTATATTACATTCTAAAGATGATTTTGTGGTTCCGTATGAGCATGCGCTGGAGTATAAAGAAGCGCTCCCAGGGGCTGAGCTCGTTACCTTTGAAGATAAGAATCATTTTTTGGTGGAGGAATTGCCGGAGTTGGTGGAGATGATTCGAAAGCTCTAATACGCTGAGAAAACCATTAAACCCGTCAAATAAAGCCATTTGACGGGTTTAATGGTTTTAATGAAATATTACACAGTCTGTTTCATCTGGGAATATCGAGTAAAACCTTTACTTTTCATCAAAACGTGCTTTAATAAAATAAATTTGCTCTTTATATAAAGGTGTATCATGTTAGGTATTATCACCTCCGTATGTAAGTCATTCGTTATATGGTCATAGCCAAAAGTCTTTTAAAGATTAAGAAGTTTTTTGGCTATGACCACCTTGCCGTTTTGATGGGGTGCGCATGGCAGGGTACATGTACCCAAACAATCAGGAGGAAGACATGTCTTCACTTGGAATCAGCCAGATGAATCAGCTGGCAAATAAATTAGATGCAATGGGTTGGAATGAGGAACGGGTGACTCAATTCGGTCAAGCCCCAAAAAGCCAATTTCGCGATTTTGAAGCGATTATGGACGGAAGGGCGACGGTTACGATGAACCGTCGGTTGACTACGTCAACGGTGTTCTATATAACGGCCGCCAAAAATCCCAAATGGTTGGAAGACTGTGAAGGTGTCTGGCAGTCGTCGAACGCAACAAAACTGTTTGCCAACGTGGCAAAACTTCCGGCGCAAAAACGTCGCCAAGCCACGCACTGTGACTTGGTCGAAGGTCTCAATGATTTTGATATCATCAAGGACCTCGGCGGCGAAGAGGCTGTTGTGTTTGCTTCGGTGGAAACACTCGAAACCGCTATCAGTCAGCTTGTTACCAAGCAGACAGGCGGAAAGCCGGGCGAGTTGCTGAACGATGGCAAGACGAACATCTTCTACGTTCGTAATCCGAACAATTCAGGACACGTCCTGTACGTGTTCGTCAGCTGGTTCTCCGGCGGTTCCGAGTGGCGCGTGTACTCGGGCGTGGTCAGCACTCATCACTGGCCTGCTGGCGATCGGGTCTTCCCAACAACTGCTGCCGCTTAGACTTCGGCACTTTAGAGCTTTGGCTCTTTGTCCCTTGGACACTTCGATTAGTTTCGAGTGTCCAGGGATTTTTTTATATAGAGACCTTGATGTGCGCCGAAGGTACACATTTTTGGTATACTATCAATATACACAGGCAAGACCTGTGTGTAGTAGATGTGTATGTGCGTGGCTACAGTTGCGTACCATCGAATCCAACAATAGGGCAGATTGAGAATATTGTCGATTATTATTGACTATAGCGTGGTCTGCATGAGTTTTTAAAAAAGTAAGATACTTGGTGTGGAATATTTGAGCATTTGAGATGCCAAATAAAATACAACTCAGAGAATATTCAATGGGTGGTGGTATGGATGATATTTCACACGTTTGTTCGCCATTCCGATGGGTTTCTCAACGTGCCGTATTACATTCAAAAGATGATTTCCTTGTTCCGTATGAACACGTTTTGAAGCTAAAAGAACATTTGCCTGAAGCAGAGTTGATTACTTTTGAAGACAAGAATCATTTCTTAGTTGAAGAATTGCTTGAGTTGGTGGAATTGATTCGAAAGTCCTAATACGCTGAGAAAACCATTAAACCCGTCAAATGGAACCATTTGACGGGTTTAATGGTTTGCATGAAATATTACATAGCTTATTTTCAGAAAACACCGTATAAAACCTTTACTTTTCATCAAAACGTGCTATAATCAATTAAATCTGCTCTTTATAAATTGGTCATAGCCAAAAGTCTTTTTATGTGAAAGAAGTTTTTTGGCTATGATCAGCTTATCGTTTTGATGGGGTGCGCGTAGCAACAAAGGAGGTGACGTCATGGCTAAGACTGTGAACGCATCTGTAACAGATGGTCAAATTAATGAGATGGTCGCAAAATTTCGGGCAGCGATGGAAAAGAATCGTGAAGAAATCGATAGTGTCACTTTTCAGCAAATTCAAGGAATCCCGAATATTGGAATGAAATTCTTTGCTGTCGTCCGCGAGTGTGCGGAAAAAATAAGCGAGCAAATTGTTCGCCTCGTTGAGAATATCAACCGCGCACAGACTAACTCTGATGCGGTGATTGCAACTAAATGCAGTCTCTGTGGTGATATCGACCATGTCGAGTATCTCCCAAAAGGGGAAGGTGATTCTGAAAAGATAACCTTCGTCCCACTGGAGAAAGATATGTCTCCTGACGAGGTGGATGCACTTGTTGCAAATGATGGGTGGCGATATGCCACCTTCAAAGGTCTTTGTAAGCATAATCAGGATAATCCCGATTTTTCAAAAAATACGCCCCACTTCATTCAAGGAAAAGATGAAAAGGGTCGTCATTGCTACGCGGCGTTCGATCGCTGTGGTGGCGCGCGGCTCGTGAGCGTGTTCCGTAGCGGGCTTGACTGGGGCGACCATTGGTCTGTCGCTGTGGTGCCCGCAAGTCCTGAGGGTTTAGAGACTTAGTTCTGCACTAAGAACCTTTGACCTTAGGCAACAAAAATACAGGAGAGCAAGAATACGCTTGCTCTCCCATAACTCTGTTTCATACAGGGTTATTTTTATATATATTTAAGTTGGTTACGGTGTGTATGTACATGATTACGGTTGTGTGCCACTAAACCTAAGTATACACAGGCAAGACCTGTGTATTGCCTGTGGCAAGATCATGAAAAGTAAAAATATCATAACTTTAAAACGTAGACATATTTCTTCGTACATACGTACTCAGTAAAAGTTTTTCTGACTGCGCTCCGCTCGGAAGTGTAAGTAAACTTTCGTTTCGCTCGTGAGATCAAATATTGTGAGCATTGGACCGTAAAACCAAGAATTTTTGCTATCGCAGAAAATTAATGGTTTTTCTGACTGCGATCCGCTCGGAGATGAAAGTAAACTTTCGCCTCGCTCGCTCAAGGTTACTTAGTGGTAATTCTAAACCGTAAAACTCTTTACTTCATACATACGTACTCAGTAAAAGTTTTTCTGACTGCGCTCCGCTCGGAGATTGCAAGATAGTGCTTTGTAAGCATTGGAGTTTCCTGTAAAACTCTTTGCTTCGAACTGGTGTTCTCAGTAAAAGTTTTGCCCCCTGCGCTCCGCTCGGAGATAAAAATGCTTCGCGCTTTTATCTCGCTCGCTCCGCTTGGTGGTAAGAAATGGCTAGTTGGTACGTCTTAAAGTATAATGGTTTCCGTATGGTTGGTCAGCGCAAGAAAGACAACATAAAAGGGAGCCACGAAGAGCGTTTTTTGAAAGCTTTCGAGGAATTTAGTGATGCCTTATTTAGGCACGCATTTCTCCGTATAAGCGATAGGGAACGAGCGATTGATGTCGTGCACGATACCTTCACAAAGGTATGGGCGTATGTCCGTAACGGTCACGAAGTAGATCAGTTCCGACCATTTCTGTACAAGGTACTGAACAATTTAATTATTGATGAGTATCGAAAAGCCAAAGAAGCATCACTTGATGCATTGATGGCGATAGATGGTATCGATGAAGGTACGTTTGACGAACTTTCGGAAAATACTGTCGAGTCACTTGCTGCAACGCTTGATGGGAAAAAAGCGTTTGAGATGCTACAGGATATGCCTGACACATACAGCGAAGTGATCATTCTCAAGTTTGTTGATGGACTTGGACCAAAAGAGATTGCGGGACTTCTTGAGGAGTCAGAGAACGTTATCTCGGTTCGCTTGCATCGAGGACTGAAGATGATGCGAGATAAGATTGAAGAAAAGGAACGAGAGGTAGCTGCAAAGCTAGACAAAAAATAATTTATATAATGAAGCGATTCAGTCAACAATTTAAGAAAAAAGCAGATGGTATCCGTATGACCGCACGTCAACGGGCTGATTTGCGTGATCGTTTGACGACGTACATGGAATATCACCCACTCCCGGCTGAATTGAAAACTCAAAAGAAAATACCGAAACGAACACAGATTGGAGGAATTGTTTCTGAACCATTCCATGTGTTTTCAATTAATATGACATATGTGCGTAGCTTTGCAGGTGTGTTCGCAGTATTTCTCATTGTAGGAGTACCTATTATTTCTGAACGCGCAGTTCCTGGAGATATGCTTTATGCTGTAAAGACTGAGATTACTGAGGAACTTCGTGCATCACTTCGACTCTCACCGTACTCAAAAGTAGAGTGGGAAACAAAACGCCTAGAGCGACGTGTTGCTGAAGCGCGGCTTTTAGCAAGCGAAGGAAAGCTTACTCCTGAGACTGAGGCAACTGTGGCTCTTGCGGTACAGGAACATACAGATGCTGCAAACAAAGAGATTGCTGCCATGCGAGAAACTGATGAAGACGGAGCAGCAATTGCCGAAATTGCATTTGCTTCAGCATTAGAGGTGCAATCAGAGGTGCTTAAAGGTCATATTGAAAAAGATCCAGATACCCCACAGTCAGTAGAAGATGGACATTCAGTTGCTGTATTGGCTGATGTGGTCAACAGTGCTCGCGATGATGCTACTGTCGCCCAAGCTGAATCAGCACCTTCGTATGAAGGGTTGCTTGCGCGTGTGGAAAGTGAATCCACACGTGCATATGAACTTTTTAGTTCGGTGCAAAACCAAGCATCGCCAAACGAAATTTTAGATATTGAACGTCGACTTGCTGATGTTGAACGTAAACTTGTCAAGGCGATTGTCCTACGCAGTCAAGTAGACACTCCAGAACTGGTGATTATAGAAGAGGATGTGGTTATAGACGACACACCAGAGCCAGAGGATACTTCAGAAACAGAAGTTGCTGAAGTAGTTGAAACTGAAACAGAGATTGCTGAAGAAGGGGAGGCTGTTGTTGAAGAAACTGCGGTACCTCAAGAGGGTGCTCCTGAAGTCGAACCTGTTGAAGTTCGTACAGAAGTACAACTTTCATCAGAAGAACGAGAAAAAGCAGCAATTGTGTTACTACGAGCAGCTTTGGCGGATATTCAAAAGCTTATAAGCTTTATGACCGATATTGATGTGCGTGAGAATGTGTCCATCGAAGAGTTGGTTCCAGTCACGTTCACAGATGTAGAGCGTGTTACTGAAATACGTAACCAGCTTAACAAGATAGCATCGATTCAGTTTGATATAGACAGCCGCGTTATTTCAGATGAATTATTTGAAAAAGTTGCGTTAGGAAATACTCTCTTATCAGAAAGAGTCGCTATTACTACGCAAATGATTGAAGAAGGAGATGTGTCTGGCGCAGAACAGAATGTCGCTGAAGCGTCTGTCATAGCAGCAGATATTCTGAACCTCGTATCGGACTTACCGGTAGCTGAAGTGATTGAAGGAGAGGAAATAACTGAAGAAACGGAAGTGGTAGAAGAGGCAGCAGAAATTGTTTCTGAGGATAATCAGACATCAGACGAAACTGTATCTACAGAAGAAGAAATTGTTGAATAATAGACACTTGTAATAAAAAGAGAGCGGTTCCTTTAGGAACCGCTCTCTTTTTATTACCGACCTCCACTGCAACAGATATAAAAACAGCCACTAAGTACATGGTGTTTCCATAGTGTCCTAGTGGTTGGTAGTTGCTTTACTTCATGTAAAGTTTATTGTGGTACACAGGGCGGTAGCCGTCCTGTGTGATTTCATGGTGATTAACCAGAAGTAGCGAACTCTGGCATGCGAGGAATATGTCCCATCAAAGCTTCTGCAACATCTGAACAATGTGCTGCGTAGTGATCTGCAATGCTTTGTCCAGGCACACGACCCCGTATGCCAAGAGGTGGCATGACGTCAGCATTGAGCCATGCTCTCCTTGCTTGGGTATTCTCCCCTAAACGGGAAGCAACGGCCCTCACTATTTCTTGTGTCTCTGTGCAAGGGATAGTGAGGTCTTTTTTCAAATGACGGAAGAAGAGCCTAAGGCTTTTAGTTTCCCAACACAGGTCGACGACATTAGCAGAAAACATTTTTGCAAAGCAGGTTTTTACCTGCAGCATCGTGAATTGTGCGGTGAGACCTAGTGCATTATTGGGAAGCAACACAAAAGAAAGTGAGCCTTCTCTGCGAGGTACATTTGCTGGGTTTATCGCCCAGTGATGAATCGGCCCAGAGATGGTGATGTCGACACCTTTACGGCTGATGGCGTAATCAATACCACTTATAGCAATACCATTTTCAGCTTGAAAATGTCTACGTGCTATTTGTGCCAAGGCCGCCATTTTTATACGTATCTCGCCTCTGCTGTCTCTGGTACGAAGAAGTTCTAGTCCTGATTTTGCGGGTGTTTCAATAAGGCTTTCAAAAAAACCTTTTGCATCAATTGGTCTGTGCATTCTTATATGTCCCCGTTGGAAGTTACAATACCTTCTCATCCATACAGTTTAATCTGTGAGGTGAAGGTGCTTGAATCATACTGCCGAGCTTCTTTTCTTGCAATTATCGTTTGGACATTATAGTTGGATAGTAATAATTACAGGTTACTGTCAATATGTTTCTTGGCAGGATTTATGTACACCTGTATATTCAAATTGTATGCAATTTTTGTACACAACCAAGAACACACCTATTCAGACACATATGAGCTTGCTACTGCTGGTTTTACCCATCCTCACTTACGACTAGGTCGGGTGGTGTATTTAAAACTTTAAAACAATAATTAACCGTGAGGTGGTTATTGTTCCGGAAACATCGTCCTTGTTCGTATATGCAATTTTCCAGAAGGAAACTAAAAATGCGGCCCAATAGGCCACATTTTTTAGTGTATAACTTTACCTCGAAAGTCATACAGAAGAACAATTTTAACGTTATCTTTCATTATTTCGTACTCATTACGTATTGAGCACGAACGATACTGTAACGCATAATTCTTGCCATGCATAATAATATCTGTGCATAGTGCAATTTAGGCAAAATACTGGTAGCATCAGGGTATTATTTGATAAAAATTATTGTATGGAATCATTATCAGCGAACACTATAAGTGCATTACTTCCCTCTATGGAGGTTAATTTGCCGTTTATAGGACTTTTTGACGCAGCTGACTATGTCGCAGCCCTAATACTTTTTGCAGCCCTTATAGTGGTATTTAAGCTTTTACAGGTGGTTGTCATTGGAAGACTACAGGTACTTTCAAAAAAAACTACTACTGATATAGATGACGTGATTATTGAAGCTATCAAAGGTATCCGAGCGTGGGTGTATATATTGGTAGCACTGTATGCCGCGCTACAGATATTTACCTTGCCTTCGACAGTAGCGGTAATCTTTTCAGGAGTGGTGTATCTGACGTTGGTATGGCAAGGAATCGAAATTGCTTTATGCTTTATTGCGTACGGAACTTCCAGGTTTCTTGAAAAGGACGAAGATGGTGATGGAGAGATTGATTTAGGTTCTACTACTGCGTCTCACCTGGTTACACTCATTGCACGTATTGCACTTTGGACATTTGGGATTATTTTTGTTCTCTCGAATATGGGTATTGAGGTCACGTCGCTTATTGCCGGTTTAGGTATTGGAGGTATTGCCGTTGCTTTAGCATTGCAGGGAGTACTCTCTGATTTGTTTGCATCATTCTCTATTTACTTAGATAAACCTTTCCGTATTGGAGACTATATTGTCTTAGGAACTGATTCAGGGACTGTTGAGAAGATCGGGGTAAAGACAACTCGTATTCGGACCCTTCAGGGAGAAGAACTTGTAGTGAGTAACGCAGAACTTACCACTGCACGCGTACAGAACTTCAAGAAAATGAAAGAACGGCGTACTTCAATGCAGTTCGGTATTACCTATGAAACGCCACATGAAAAAGTGAAGCAGGTAAACGGAATGGTTGAACGTATTCTTGAATCCATTGAAGGAGCACGATTGGACAGGGTCCATTTTACAACCTTTGCTGACTCAGCACTTTTGTTTGATGTGGTGTTCTATGTGGATTCACCAAATTATGCAGACTTTCTTGACCGGCAGCAGAAATTTAATTTTGATTTAATGGATAAGTTTTCTGAGGTTGGTATAGAATTCGCGTATCCGACACAGACGGTGTATCACAAAGCAGTGTAAAATACTCGCACTTCTTACTGAAGTTGTTCAGGGTATCAATATTTTCCATTCGGCAAAATATTTGGTAACCTCTTGCGAAATAACATTGAGTTATTTCCCATCCAACTCAGATGCTCTACACAAAGTTGTATAGAAACTCGCGGAATAAAAAACAGGACCCTTGCAAGGGTCCTGTTTTTTATTCTGCCAATTCTCTCTCAAGCATCTGTCTTAAGAAAGGAACGAGTGTGTCTTTGAAGAGTTGGGAACGGAACGGTAAGTTACCTCCTAAGTTTCTCCGTAAGTTGTAGCCAGTTTCTTCAGTGATAGTGCGGTCGATGTATGAAAGTGTAATGGCACGTAAACTACCTACCCCGAACGCCTCGTCGTCTCCACGAGTAGAGATCAAACCAATAGCATCTCCATGTTCATTTACAACAGGTCCTCCAGAAGAACCTTGTTCACCAACGTATGACCCTGCAATGGTAAATATATCTGCATAGTTTGAACCAAAGGTCATTAGCTCAGTTATGGTTGTCGTGGCCTGCTTTGGTATAAGTTTTACTGATGCATCACCCTGCGAAAAAAGTTGTTGCGCAGGATATCCTGCTGCGTATACGGGAGCATCAATAGCACTGGTGCTCATGAGGTTCGTATTAAACGATAACGCAGGGAAGTACCTCGGCATTGGTTTATTGTCGAGCCCTGAGGTGACGTATAAAAGAGCATAGTCGCGTTCTCCCGTACCTTGAGGTCTATCCTGAGTGATGAGGTTGGCATTTTTCTGCACCCATGCAGGGGAGATGTAGAGGAGGTCAGCTTCATAGGTTGGTTCTGCAGGGTTGCCTGTACGGATTATACATTCGGCAGACCCTTCAATGCCCTCTAAGAGTAGAAACTGAGCGACGTGCGCATTGGTGAGGACTATACCGTCGCGATCGATGAAGTAGCCAGTTCCAGTAGTTGAACGAATGTACTCATCGGTGGCATAGGTACAGAAAATGTTTACCAGTGAATCAAGTGGGGTTGCTGAAGTAATTACATCAAGTCGTGTATCAATCACCGAAGCATTTTGGTATGCGGTGTTATCAATGAGGATTTGAGGAATAGATTCATACGCCGATGCCAATCGAGGGAAACCAGATGGTGCTCGGTCTGTTGAGGTGTCAGTTGCTTCTATTGAAATCTCAATTTGTGAACCTGAAGGGAGTATATTGATAATAGAATCGGCTAACATATTTGTCACCGTTAAATATGCAGTAAGGACACCGACGGCTATATCGATAAGGAATTGCATGATGCAGTAATTGTAACACGGGTCAATTTAGAATTGAACCTTTCTATATAGTGTGATAAAATGTGATTATATATGGCGTACCCTGAGCTAAAGAAGCAAGCGATTAAACTTCGTAAAAAAGGTTATTCCTATAATTTAATTTCAGAAAAAATAGGTGTTTCCAAAAGTACATTGCATTATTGGCTCACCGAAATTCCATATACCGCTAACGCAGAGGTGCAAAAGAGAATTGGAAAAGCCAGAGCACGTTCTGGGGAAGTTAAACACCAGATAAAACTAGAAACTTTTCGTAAAGCAAAAGCACTTGCTATAGATGACATAGGAAGCCTAAACGGGAGAGATCTTTTTATGCTTGGTTTAGGGATATATATTGGGGAAGGTGAGAAGAATGAAAATATTGGAGTTATTAACGCTGATCCACGGATTGTTGTGTTATTAATGCGCTGGTTCAAGGAAGTGTGTAGTTTAGAGAATAGTAATTTTACACTTGCGATTCATTTATACCCTGACAATGATATTGAAGAAAGTCTCACATACTGGTCTGGAATAACAGACATTCCACGTTCACAGTTTGGGAAAACTCAGATAGATAAACGAGAGAATAAAAGCATCAATAAGCGTGGTAAATTACCGCATGGTACTGCGCATTTACGTGTGAAAAGTAATGGTAAAAAAGAGTTTGGTGTGCTATTATCTCGTCGCATTCATGCATGGATGAATCTTGTATTAACAAACCAGATTTGATATAAATATCTGCACCGCGGGATTAGTTAAATGGTATAACAACAGCCTTCCAAGCTGTGGTCAGGAGTTCGATTCCCCTATCCCGCACTACCAATATAAAAGCCATCCAACAGGATGGTTTTTGTATTGTAGTAGTGCGGAGATAAGAAAGTGCCTCAATGGCACTTTCGTGGGGAATTGAAGAGCTTTTGAGCTAGATTGTGAGCGAAGCGAAATAATGTAGCCAAAAGGTGTACTGAACCTGTAAGGTTCGATTCCCCTATCCCGCACTACCAATATAAAAGCCATCCAACAGGATGGTTTTTGTATTGTAGTAGTGCGGAGATAAGAAAGTGCCTCAATGGCACTTTCGTGGGGAATTGAAGAGCTTTTGAGCTAGATTGTGAGCGAAGCGAAATAATGTAGCCAAAAGGTGTACTGAACCTGTAAGGTTCGATTCCTTACAGGAACTGTACACCTGGTCACTATTTCTCATGCTTCGAAATTGCAAGCAAGGCCTTGCAAAAGTATGCAAATACTTTCTGACCCCTATCCCAGATGATATACTTTTCATGTATGGAACCTGATTCTCAAACATTACAGGAGTTATTTAATGGAGTATTTGTACAATTTGCATCATTAGACTGGACAATAAACGAGATTGTTGGATGGGGTTTAATTATTACAGCTATTGTTTTGCCGCATATTGTCGGTTTATTTCAACGTTTTGTAATGATAAAGTGGACCATAAAACAAGTAACTGGACATGGCCGGAAAGAACCAAAGAAATCAAAATTAAGAAAGTTTTTCTTCCCGTTGCTTACAAAAGATCCAAATGATGACATGAAGCCATTCTTGCCGTTTTATGCGCCAGTTATGCTGGCAACTGGATCCGCAATCATCATCGGTATGTATATACTTGTCGCTGACACAACCGCTTCAATTTTTATTGGTTTATTGGCTTATGGCTGTATTCTATTAGCTTGTATAAAACTAACTCGGTGGCAAGTGAGAAATAAACGCTGGTAAATAAACAAACACTGCTTTAACAATATTGTTAAAGCAGTGTTTTTAATTATCCTGCACATAAAATAGTCACACTGTGTAAGCATTGGAGGCGAACGCTATGCATATAGTTTAGATACTAAACAAAAATGAATAAAACCCCCGGCTGAGGGGCTCCATTCGATGTGTGATGGGAAATAGCGCAGAAATTACTCTCTGCATATTCCACATAGCGTAATACCTCCGCTACGTAAACATTATAACACACTGGTCACTAGAGGTTCTGTGGATAGAGGTGTGCATAGTAAAAGACCGGCACCAAAGGTGCCGGTCTTTTACTGTAGTGAGAGAGTGTTACTTCACCGCGTCCTTCAGTGCCTTTGCTGCACGGAATTTAGGTACCCGCATTGCTGGTACTTCAATAGGTTCACCAGTTCGTGGGTTTCGTGCTGTACGTGCATTTCGCATTTTAGCTGAGAAGATACCAAGTCCTGCGATTGATACTTCTTGACCTGCTGCTAATGTTTCCACGATGCTAGACATTACTGTCTCGATTGCTCGTTCTGCATCAGCTTTAGTGATACCAAGCTCTTCGTGTACTCTATTAATGATGTCTGCCTTATTCATATTGTCTGAATATTAACTAATGGCGAGTAAAACATTTGTGTGTCGGCTTATAACCCTGACACGGTGCCCTAATGGCTTGTAAAACATTATATAGCAAGGTTATTTCCCTGCAACGTCTAGTAATGAGCATTTTGTGTGTTGTAATGTTTTCCACATTTTTACACTGTGGTATTCTGTCGTGATGAAAATTGGAATTATGGGAGCCAAAGGGAGTTTCTCTGAAAAAGCAGGTGAAGATTATGTCGCACAGCATTTTATAAAAAACGCAGTAATACTCCCACTTATTAGTGCTGAAACAGTACTGACAGCACTTGAAGCAGGTGAAATTGATCGAGGAATTTTCCCGATTGAAAATAGTAATGGTGGCATCGTAATAGAAGCAGTACATGCCATGGCGAAACATCGCTTTTCCGTAGAACGGATGTTTGAGATTGATGTACACCACATGCTTTTAGTGAAGCCAGGCATGACTTCTTCACACATTACTGCCGTTACTTCACATGATCAAGCAATCAAACAGTGTCGTATGTATTTGCAACGCGTATGGCCTGACGCGGAGATTTCTCAGTATGCTGATACTGCTAAAGCGGCAGAAGATTTAGGTAACGGTACATTGGCTGACACGACTGCAGTTATCGCTCCACGACGTTGTGCCGAACTCTATGACTTAGAGATATTGGAAGAATCAATTCAAGATTTAAAGTTTAACTATACGGCGTTTGTGGTTGCAGTGAAGCTTGAGGAGTAAGGAACATAAAACACCGCGGACTCAAATGGTCCGCGGTGTTTTGTTTTATTACGTATCTGTATGTCGTTAGTATTATTTTTAATACATAGCGAGGCGAGTGATAAAAATATCATGAGTCGTATGAACATACGGTGAATAATATTTTTTGAAGCTCAACAAAGCTAGGTATTAAAATAATACTAACGAGCGTAGGAGATGACGCGAGTCTCACGTATAACATGCACCTTAATCTCACCAGGGTATCGAAGTTGTGCTTCAATAGTTGTAGCGATAGTGCGAGCAAGCGTATTACTCTCAAGGTCAGAAAGTTTTTCAGGGTTTACAATAACGCGTATCTCTCGCCCTGCAGAGATGGCAAATGCTTTATCTACTCCTTCGAGTTCAGTAGCAATTGCTTCGAGTTCGGTTAAGCGCTTAATGTAGTTCTCAATAGAATCACGACGTGCACCAGGGCGTGCTCCTGAAAGAGAATCAACCACTTGTACGATAATAGATTCAGGTGTTTCGTATGGATATTCTTCATGGTGCGCGCGCATTGCGAGAATTACTTTCTCGTCCACTTCATACTTCTGGAGTATACGAATACCAATCTCGACATGTGTTCCTTGCACTTCATGACTGACGGTCTTACCGATATCGTGTAAGAGTGCACCTGCTTGGGCAACTGCAACATCTGCTCCGATTTCTTCAGCAATGACACCGGCCATCTGTGCCATTTCTACGGAGTGCCAGAGTACATTTTGCCCGTAACTGGTACGGAAGTGGAGACGACCGAGAATAGTAAGCAGATCAGGATGAAGATTTGGCACACCTGCTTCAAATGCAGCTTTGTCACCCATTTTTCGGACCATTGTAGCTACCTCCTTTCGTGATACGTCTACTATTTCTTCAATTTTTGCAGGTTGAATGCGACCATCTTTCATAAGTGCCTCAAGTGCTACTCGGGCAATTTCTCTTCGAATAGGATCGAATGAAGAGAGTGTAATGTAGCCAGGAGTATCATCGATAAGAACATCAACTCCAGTGAGGCGTTCAAAGGTGCGGACATTCCGACCTTCTCTTCCAATGACCTTACCCTTCATGTCATCACTTGGGATTTCCACGTTAGAAGTCATTACACTGGTATGCATGTTGTTACCCATGCGATGAATAGCTGCCAGAAGTAGGTTTTGTGCTTGAGTTTCGTACGCCTCGTCACCGGCACGTTCAAGTTTTACTATTCGTCCGCTGAGGTCTTCAGCACGTTCTTTCTCCATTCGCGTTACCACTTGTTCAAATGCATCTTCTTGGGTAAGACTTGCAACTTCTTCAAGCTTTGTGTCGAGCTCGCCTTTACGGTCGTCGAGACGTCCTTTGATTTCCTTTACTTCATCAATTTTTGCACGGACTGCTTCTTTTTCAGAGTCGAGAGTTATTTGTCTATCATCAAGAAGCTCCTCTTTTTTTTCAAGGCGGGTTTCTTTATGTTTGATTGCTTCTTCCTTTTCTTTAATTTCGGCTTTAGCTTCAGCTTCTATCTTTCCAGCTTTCTCCTCAGCTCTTTCAAGAACTTTGAGTGCTTTCTCTTCAGCATTAAGCTCTCTCTCTTTTAGATTGAGTTCAAATGAAGATTTCTTTGACAATGCGTGCAGGTGTCGAAGATAGTATCCAGAAGCTATGCCGAATGCGAGTGCTGCAGCAACTGCAGACAGTAGTATTACTGGGGGCATAGGGTATGTATAAATTAATAATCAGTCGTTTCTGACATCTCTGTAGTTTACCGATACTACAAAACATAGCAGAATTAGTAGGTATTGTCGATAAAAGCGCACCCTACGGGTGCGCTTTTAACTCTATTTATAAATTGAATCAATGAGCGTCAGGTTTCTAATTCCTTACAGGAACTGTCCACTCATTGGACTAAGGTCTCAATGAGTCTTGCAAAGTGACATTGAGTCACTTTTCACGCTCCGGCTCATCATTGATTAATTTATTTATAAATTGAATCAATGATGCCATATTTTTTTGCTTCTTGTGCATCCATGAAGAAATCTCGGTCTACGTCTTTTTCAACCTGAGCAAGTGGTTTTCCTGTCGCTTTTGCAAGCATTTTATTCAGACGGTCTCGAGTCTTTAGGATGTGCTTTGCAGTTATATCGATATCGGAAGCTTGTCCGTATGCACCACCACTGGGCTGATGAATCATTACTTCTGCGTTTGGCAGTACTGCCCGTTTACCTTTGGTTCCCTGTGAAAGAATGAGTGATCCCATTGACGCTGCCATCCCTACACACACAGTGGCGATGTCAGGCTTAATGTGGTTCATTGTGTCTATAATAGACAGTCCAGCAGTCACACTTCCTCCAGGAGAGTTTACATATATGAAGATGTCTTTCTTAGGATCTTCTGCTTCGAGGAATAGAAGTTGTGCTACTACTAGATTGGCCATATGGTCTTCTATACCACCAGTAATAAAGATAATCCTTTCTTTTAAAAGCCGTGAGTAAATATCAAACGCCCGTTCTCCACCAGGAGTTTTTTCAATCACCATTGGGACCAACTGTCCCGTTTCTTGTGTATGTTCATTCATATAAGGTTTCAATAATTTCAATTAATATTTCGTATCAGTATGGTGGTACTGTACCAGAAAGTGGGCGGGTTGGAAATGAAAAACGACGCTTCAAGTAAGAAGCGTCGTGGTCGGATCAGGATGATGATCCTAAATTGTGGTGTCGACCAAATTGTTGATGCCGTCACCTTCAGGTTTATGCACCGGCGCTCCGTCAGTGATGCAACCGGTTCTGGAAATTATTGCAGTACCACCGTCACCTTCGATGCAGATAGGTTTCTGCAGGTTAATCCTAAACATATCATTTTCCTTTCAGAAATATTTTGGATATTTTTATGATATATATATTAATTTTCTGTCAACCGACAAACGTATCTATCTTCATATCATTAATGATATGAAGATAGATTAAAAAAAGGAAGTCATCTTTACTTACGTACTCATGAAGTGTACAGTGCTTTTGGATATATACATTTTGGAGGATAGGCAAATGTGGAATTTTACAATCCTAAGCGTGTTTGCGGCAGTGCTTGTATACTTACGAGTGGTTACTCATCATGAAAAAGTAATGCAACATCCGCCACTTCAGTATTTACATGCAACTATCACGAAACGCTTGTGGATGTTGGTAAAGGATGATGGACGGTTGAGGAGGTCTATTGTCGGTCTTGTTTTATCTCTTTCATTTGCAGTTAATAGTGCTCTTCAAGCCACATAATAATACGGAAAGCCCGGCTGCACGCCGGGCTTTTTTGATACATAAACAAAACCCACTAACATATGTGATAGTGGGTTTTGATTGTCTCTCTGCGAGAAGGCTTACGCTTCCTCAAGCATCTTCATGACTGCTTCGTTAGTCATGACAGACGCAACATATACACGCACGCGTGTTTCGTCTGCGTCTTTATACTGTTCGAGAAGTTGGTCAACTTGTGTGTCAACTTGTGCTTGGTCAGGCTTTGTTTCTTCTTTCTTAGCAACTTCATTTAGTACCAATTGAAGCTTTGCTCGTTTTTCTGCAGCAGGCTCCCATTCGGTGATGAGGTCCTCTTTGGTTTTCTTGATATGTCCAAGGTAGTCGTCCATTTCAAGATTTGCTCGTTTGAGGTCTTCATTCATTTGAGCAAACATTTGTTCAATCTCTGAGTCAATGAGTATACGCGGAAGGTTCATGACTGTTTCATCGACAATTTTATCAGTGATTTTTGCACGATGTGCCGCGTGCACCTCTTTCTCTTTTTCAATAGCAAGATGCTCCTTTATTTTATCTTTGAAACCTTTGACTGTTTCAAACTGTCCTGGCTCTCCAAGAGTTTTTACATACTCATCGGTAAGCTCTGGAAGTTCATCATCAGTCACCGCTTTTAATTCTTCATCGTCGTGTGCTGGACCTTCGTGCACAGTACCGTCTTCATGCGTGTGTGTCTGTGTTTCATCATGTTCAGCACCTTCATGAACAGTACCATCATCATGGGTATGTGTATCTGCCTCGACAGTCTCTGGGGTAGGGAGCTCAGTTGTGTCTCCCATATCTTCAGTTGTTGTTTCAGACTCATCTTTCTTTGCTGCGGCTGACTGCATTCGCTCGTATGCAGTTTTTTGCCGGAGGATGTCTTTTACTTGTGTTTCAATTTCTTCGTCAGTTACTTCAATAGAAGCTTTTTCTTTATTTACCTCTGCAGCAATTTCTTTATAGTCCGGAAGAGTAATTTCAGGCATAACTGCAACCGTTGCAGTGAACCCAAGTGGGTTACCTTCTGCAATTTTTGTGATTTGTAATTGTGGGTACCCAATAGCATCTATTTCGTGATGCTTACATGCCTCAGGATATGCTTCGGCGATTGCTCGTTCAGCCATTTCTGTAAGAATACCCATTTCTCCTACTCTTTTTACCACTTCAGCTTCAGGTACGTGACCCTTTCTAAAACCATCGATCTCCATGTCCTTCCCGTAGTTTTTAATAGCCTTCGCTCGGTGCTTTTCAAGTACGTCAAAAGGAATTTCTCCTTCAATTTTAACTTGGGAATTCTCTTCTTTGGTGACTGTAAAATCTTTAACAAAATCCATAATATAAATACAAAATTAATAATGAGGAGAGAAAGTTCTTATAAACGTCTCACTTCAAAGTTCGGGCATTAAACCATATTGAGATACTTTTTTCCACTAAATGTGCAGAGAAGATTCGAGGTTTCACATTGTATAGTAACAAGGAACTAAAAAACGGCAGCTATAGCTGCCGTTTTTTAGTTCCTTGTTGTCAATTAAAATTCTTCAAGTGCTGCATCAAGCTCAGCGGTAATCGCTTCCATTTCAGCATCAAGCTCATCAAAGTTGGTGCTTTCAATGTCAGCTTCTATTGCATCGATTTCGTCTGAAGTACTGACTGCTTGGAGTGTTTCCACCTCAGCTTCAGCTTTAGTGCTCTCTGGTTCGTTGTTTTCTTCCGCAGTTGGTCGTTCAACTACAGGAGTATTCACAATGGGGGCTTCTGAAGTGAGTGTTGTCGTCCAGAGGTACAGACCACTCAGAATAAGGATAAGCAATACAATGAGCACTCCCAATATAATACCAAGATGCGTCGTCGGCTCTTCTGTAGTGATAGATGAACCTCCAAATGCCTCCTCCGGCATCTTCATCTCATTAGGAGTTACAACTGGTTCTTGTGAGTTTTGGTTTTCTTGTTCCATAATTATATTATTATATTTTTAATTAATTATTCTGTGGTTGTGTCATCGTCTACAGTATCGATGTCTGAATCTTCCGTACTGTCATTTCGGTCACTACGTTCGTTTCGTACTGCACCACCTGACCCTCGTTCTAGACCTGCTGCTCTCACCGCTTCTTTCAGTAGAGTAACTGAGTTTCGTAATGCTTGGTGAGCTGCCTTTAAGTCTTCTTTGATTGCTTTGTATGTTTCTCGAGCAGTTCCCCATGCTTCACGTGGTGATTCTGAAGAAGTAACTTCAGCTACCATACTATCAATATCCGCAAGCGCAGCTTCTGCGGCATTTAGGTATGCAGAAGCTGAGTCTATCTCCGCTTGTGCTGCGGCAGTATCAATGCCCTTTTCAGAAAGTGAATCAACCCGTGATTCAAACCTGGTGATAATTTGACGAATCCGTGCCACTGCAGCCTCCATTCTATTTGAAACATTCGCTGCTAGTTTTGTAATTCGTTCTTGAGCTCGTTCATTCAGGGCAGCTCTTCGCTCCTCTTTCTTAGCTTTCATTTCTTCTTTACGATCCTCACTGCTTGAGGCAAACTCAGCGCGTTTCTCCTCTTTTTTCGCTTGGAATTCTTCTTTTCGTTCCACTTGTTTTGCTTCAAAACTAGCTTTTTTTTCTTCTGCACCACCGCGGAGTTCTTGGTAACGCTGTTGCGGTGTTGTGCCAGTATCTGTCTCTTGCGCTTGCGCAACAAAGATAAAGCCTGTGAAAGTGAGCAAAAGAGCAAGACTGACAATTGAAAATGATGTACCTATATTATTCATACTTTTTTAGTTAAAAATTTTATTGTGGAGGCATCGCCTACATATATATAGTATAGCCCGTCCTCCCTCGGGGAAGACGGGCTATACACAGCAGGTTGATAGATTACATTTTCAAAGAAGGGAGAATCTGTTTCTTTCGAGACATGATACCTGGCAGTACCTCAGTATCGCCTTCAACGGTAACTCCGAAAGATGCTTCGATGACCTGCTTGGTTACATCATTGTATGTAAGCACCGTTGCTTCTTCTTTAAGGATGTCAATTACAAAGAGAAGTACTTCATCTACATCGTTTTCAGTGGCGATACATTCTTGTATTGCAGCAATGAGTCCTTCTTTTCGAGTAAGGATAGTTTCAGGAGTTGTTGTTTCAAGCACTGATACTCGGAAATTTTTGTCACCGACGTCGTATTTCTTGCTGTCCATTTTAACCAATCCAATATCAGAGAATTCAGACACATCAGATTTTGCTGCAAACATCTCACTTGCGTATGAGCTAAGGTCTATTTCAAGAGTTGTTGCAAGTTTTTCTGCCACGTCTTTATCATGAGGGGTGGTTGTCGGTGATCGGAATTCAAGTGTGTCAGAAAGAATACATGAGAGCATCAGACCAACAATTTCTTTTGGCATAGTTTGTGCATGTTCTCCCATAAGGTCGTACATGACAGTTGCGGTACATGCTAGTGGTCGCATCGTAATATCTACTGGTCCGGAAGTGGCAAGACCCCCGACGAGTTTGTGGTGATCGATAATCTGCACAATCTGAGCATCTGCAATATTTTCAGGAAGTTCTTGCGGATTGTTTGTATCTACCACTACCACTTCGTCACCTTCAGTCAGATCTTCAAGGATTCCTGGAGCGGCTACGTTCCAGTGATTGAGCACAAATGCTGTCTCAGTATTGAGTTCACCCAGCACATATGCTGTTGCATCTTGTGAGGTGTGTTCGTTTAAGTACCATGTCCAAATAATCGCAGAGCATGTTGCGTCAGTATCAGGTGATAGATGTCCAAAAACTTTAGTCATAGTGAATGTATATACTTATAGTGAGCATATCGTAACGTATTTTCGCGTGTGCGTGAAGTCGCATAATAAAGGCACTGTGTGCGATAGTATAGAGCGCCTTTTCTGTATTACAGAGTTTAAAAACAGGTATATACCATAGTATATACTATGGTATATACCTGTTTAATTCACATGACATAAAACACGGCACCTAAAGGATGACGTGTTTTATGCATTAGGATGATAAGTATTATTCCTTCGTCTCTTCTACAGTTTCGTCAGAAGCTTCTTCGTCTTCTTTCTTTTCACCTGTCTCTACTTCAGCCTCAATTTCTTCTTCAGCAGCTTTAGCTTCTTCCGCCACTAGTTCCTCAGCTTCCTCTGGAGTATCAATTTCGTTGATTTCTTCTGTTTGATTCTCATCGGTAAGGTCTCGGTCGTTTGTAGCCTCATCTTCTTCCGGAAGTTCTGGTTTTGTCGTCGTCGCGTCTTCACTTTCCAGTGCATCGATGTCGGCCCCGACTTCTGTAGTCACTGGAGCTTTAATATCCACCTTTCCACTAGCATCAGCTTCAGCTAGTTCTTCACCTGCGTTAGAGATGATGTCGAGCTTCCATCCAGTAAGTTTTGCTGCAAGACGTACGTTTTGTCCGCCGCGTCCGATAGCAAGAGATTGCTGGTCAGGCTGTACTTCTACAATAGCGTGCCCTCGATTATCCTCTAAGTCAGCATCATCAGTTGGTTCTTTTTCAATAGTTACTGAAAGTACTTGTGCTGGTGAGAGTGCATCTTCAATAAATGAAATAGGGTCCTCTGACCATTCGATGATGTCAATTTTTTCACCCCCGAGTTCACTCATAACAGTTGAAACACGAACACCACGCTGTCCTACAAGTGATCCAACGGGATCAATGTGGTCATCATGTGCGTATACTGCAACCTTAGATCGTGCTCCGGCTTCTCGTGCAATTGCCTTGATTTCCACTACCCCCGTTTGGAGTTCAGGCGTCTCTACTGCAAAGAGTCCTTCAAGAAAGTCAGGATGTGCTCGTGAGAGTTTAAGGAAAATACCACGTGAAGTTTCGTCTACTTTTAAAAGTGTCGCACGCACTCGTTCTCCTGGTCGAAATCGTTCTCCAGGAATTTGTTCGTCGTACGGCATTACAGCAGTTACTCGACCAAGATCAACATAGAGATTACCTCGTTCGAATCGCTGTGTGTGGCCCATGATGATTTCTCCCTCCTTTTGTCCAAATTCAGTCATTGCTGATTCCTTTTCAGCTTCACGAATTTTCTGGATGATTACCTGCTTTGCAGTTTGAGCTGCAATTCGTCCGAAATCATCCTTTCCTTCTAGGGGGAAGATAAGTTCCTCAGCAAGTTCCACATCTTTTTTAATAAGTCGTGCATTGTCGATCATGATGTGTTTTTCCGCGTCAAATCGTACTTTACGCACCTCGCCATCCTCTAATGAAGGGGCCTCTTCTTCTTCTGGATCAGGTTCTTCACCATCTTCCAGATCAGGCTTCAACATGCTCTCGTCTAGCACTGTTTTCAATTGTTCAAAATTTGTTGTACCAGAATCTAGGTCAAATGCAGCGCGGATGATTTGTCCACGTTTTCCGTATTCTTTCTTGTATGCAGTTGCAAGCGCCTGTTCAATGGCCTCCATCATCTTTTCGCGTGAAACACCACGCTCTTCTTCCATCTCTCCTAACACGGAGTGGATTACTTTAAGGTCAAACATATTATTTAATTGTATTTATGAACAGGACAAGCCCTGTTATTTTTAATGTAGACGGAGAACGCGCGGTTCTTTCGAACCACGCGTATCAGTCAATGCTCTTACTTTATACCTATATATAGGCGATGTCAAAGAGTGTATAGATTATTTTTTCTGAAATGAACTGTATGAAGTAGGATACCAGACGCACACTATTAGCTATCATCGAATAATGTAATGTGGAGAATTCCAGTAAATTAATAGATATTTTAAGCACTAAACACAGTAAATAAGCCGTATTTTGGTGTAAATACATTGACAAAAGTGTATATTTATGCTATTATATAAAGAGTTACCCAAAGAGGTAATGTTCTAAGAAAATTAAACCTGAGGCAGAAAAAGGAAGAAACCGATGAAATTGGTTCAAAAAATGATGACGGTGAGCCGTCACACACTTCAAACTACGGCAAATCATATATCGCTCCGCGGTATCGGAATTGCTGGATATCGTCTTGGACGATTTATAATCAAAGGGATTCTTATCCCGCTTGGTCATGAAATCGTTCGACTCTTTGTCAATTTGGCGAAGTGGAGTGTTGATATTCGGGCATGGACGTTTGCGGTGTTCGCAACAATCGCCATTGCGCTTGCGACTATGTATATGGTTATGCCACATGTGCACAACGTATACTCTGTTGCAAAGCTTATCGATGGCGAGTCACGAGGTGAATCGGTACAGGGACAAAAAGCAGTGTTTGCAACGCTCTTGCAGAGAATTGCAGACAAGCGCTTTCCTTCGACCATTCATGCAGTTGCATGGCAGCCATACCCTAAAAACCCAAAGTTGTTCCAATACAACGCAATGGGGGATGAGTATGTTGAAGACCTCTCAACAGAAGGAGGTCAAGCAATTCTGTGGCGCACTACGTGGTGGTACGCGCAGTACCAGATGGGTATCTTCCGTGCTCCTAAAGAAGCACGAGGCGCTCATTCATACTGTGTTCCCGAAGCATGCGAACGTCAAAAAGGATATTTTGGACGTTTGACACAAATTGGGAAAATTGGCAACCATGTATTCTATGGTGATCATCATGCACAACGTGTTGTTGTATCAACCAAAAACATGACTGCGGTGTATGTTTCACCTCGTCCGAAGGCTCGTCCTTCAAGAGGTACAGAATCTGCACTAAAGCAGTCACCTCGCCCACGGGCACGACCTGCACACTTCAGACAATCTATTGTTCTCACCGAGCAGGTTGAACAGCAGATTGATCGGCTTGTTGCACAAGCCGTCGCCGAACAATAAAGCGCCGTATGCGCAAAAACCCCCGGAACTATTCCCGGGGGTTTTATTATGTGTATTGGTGAGAGGTATTTCTCGAGGGGCGTGCGGTATAATAAATAGCAAGAACGGGATATGTTTGGAGGTTCTTTTTAGATGTGGTTACAAAAACCCGACACATAAAGATATGCAAAATATGAGTAAAAAAACTGATATAAATTATGATCTGTACATTAGTATGGTAAAGAATTTTAGCAGTTTTTTTGATGGATTTTGGTTATCGACGGGTCGGGATGGGTATTCTTCTTTTTATCAGTGTGTTTTATGTAATCACGTCTAGATATGCGCATACAAGATGATCAATTAAAACGATTCGTGACTGATGCTGGCTTGGTGCCTAAAAAGGACCTTGTGGCAGCTTCAAAGATTGCGGTTGAAGAAAAACGAACTCTTGCTGAGGCTCTTATTGCTGGAGGATACATGACTGAAGACGACCTACGTCGAGTCGAGTCGTATGTACTTGGTATACCTTTTGTGTCTCTTAAAGACACAAAAATTAACTTTGATATTCTTTCGCTTATCCCTGAACCTGTTGCCCGCAACCACAACATCATTGCTTTTAAGAAAAGCGAGACTTCTCTTGAGGTCGCAATGCTTGATACTGCCGATCTCCCTGCTATTGATTTTATAAAGAAAAAAGTAGGATTAAAAATTCTTCCTCGTCTGACTGACACAGACTCAATGCGTCATGCGTTGCTCCAGTACCAGAAAACACTCAAAGATGAATTTGGCGATATTATTGCCAAAGAGTCTTCATCATTGAAGGTCATTGCTGATGAAGGAGGTGATGACGTCAGTGAGGAGGATCTCAAAAAGATGGCAGAAGATCTTCCTGTAGTGCGTATTGTGGATACACTTTTACGACATGCCATAATTCAAGGAGCATCGGATATCCATATTGAGCCGATGGAGGAACAAGTGCTGGTCCGGTATCGTATCGATGGTATTTTGCACGATGCAATGACATTACCAAAGCATGCAGCGCCGACGATTGCTGCACGTATCAAAGTACTTTCAAACTTGAAGCTTGACGAGAAACGTCTTCCGCAAGATGGACGTTTTAAAATGGAAATGGATGGTCAGAAAGTATCATTCCGAGTTTCGGTACTTCCTATTTTCTATGGAGAAAAGATTGTGACTCGTCTGTTGCGAGAGAATCGTTCGGGGTACTCACTTGAAGGTGTTGGTTTTCACGGTTCGACACTAGAGCGACTGCAAGACACAATGCGACAAACCACAGGAATTATTCTGGTTACCGGACCAACAGGGTCAGGTAAGACTACTACTTTGTATACCGTTCTTGATCTCCTTAATACTCCTGAGGTAAATATTTCAACTATTGAGGACCCGATTGAGTATCAGATGCCGCGAATTAACCAAACACAGGTAAAGTCTGAAATAGGATTTACCTTCTCTTCTGGTTTACGATCGCTGATGCGGCAAGACCCCGACATTATTATGGTGGGGGAAATTCGTGATCAAGAAACCGCGAGTCTTGCGATTAACGCTGCACTCACAGGACACTTGGTTTTAGCAACAGTGCATACGAACTCCGCTTCAGGAACAGTCGCTCGCTTAGTGGATATGGGGGTGGAATCATTTCTTATGGTTTCCACACTTCGTGTTGCAGTAGGACAACGACTTGTACGAAAGGTAAATGATAATCTCAAGGAACCTTATACCCTTTCCTCCAATGAAAAAGCTGAACTATCCAAACATGTAGATCTCGATAAAATTTTAGATGTATTGAAAGAAGAAAAGATTATTAAATCACGTTCGACTTGGAACAGTGTGCCATTTTATCATGCAGGGGAAAGTGTAGGTGCGGAGGAAGGATATAAAGGGCGTGTGGGTATTCATGAAATACTTCCCTTTACCCCAACTATAAAAGAGCTTGTTATGGCAAAAGGAACCTCTGATCAAATCGAGGAACAAGCAAAGAAAGAGGGAATGTTGACGATGTTGGAAGATGGTATCTATAAAGCAGCTTTGGGTATCACAACCATCGAGGAAGTCTTACGTGTCATTAATGAATAATATGCCAAAGTTTACTTACACAGCAGAAGATAAAGATGGAACAAAAGTCACCAAGACTGTTGACGCGGCAGATAGGTTTTCAGTGTACGAGGTAGCACGTGTCGCGGGACATACCGTTGCATCTATTGGTGAAACAAAAAAATTCGATATTAAGACGTTACTTAATATCGAGAAAATTGAGTACGCAATCAGTCGAGTAAAAGATGATGAACTGGTTATGGTGACACGTAATCTCGGTTCGATGCTCGTGGCAGGTCTCCCCCTGTCGCGATCGTTATCTGTGATAGAACGACAAAGTAAGAACCCTCGTTTGAAAGGTGTTATGAAAGATGTGTCTGCTCAGATCAATAAGGGGGAACAGTTTAACGCTGCGCTCGCACGACATCCGAAAATATTTAATAACCTATATGTTGCGATGATTCGCGCAGGTGAAGAGAGTGGCGGTATGTCAGAAGCATTGCAGACATTGAGTGTGCAAATGGAACGATCATCCTCTTTACGGAAAAGAATCAAAGGGGCAATGATTTATCCAATTATAGTGATTACCATTCTGGTTATCATTGGAATCCTGATGATGATTTATGTTATGCCTTCAATTACGGGAACCTTCGAAAGTCTAGAGACGGATTTACCGGCGACTACTCAGGCGTTGATGGCTATAAGTAAATTTATGGTGGCCCATACAGTACTTGTACTCGTGGGTATGGTGTCGTTTATTGTTGGCTTTATATATGCACTACGAACTCGCTACGGGAGGATTACTACCTCGTGGATAATACCGCGTTTGCCGATTATTGGGACTATGGCAAAAGAAACAAATGCTGCACGTACTGCGCGTACACTCTCCTCACTTTTATCCGCAGGGGTTGATGTAATTCGAGCGTTAACTATTACGCAAGAAGTCGTACAGAATCATTTTTACAAACAGATTATCGCTGAAGCTGCGAAGCGAGTTGAAAAAGGTACCGCACTTTCGGAAGTGTTTATCGAACGAGATGATTTATACCCGGTACTTATGGGCGAGATGATTTTAGTTGGAGAAGAAACGGGAGGTATTTCAAAAATGCTCAAGGAACTTGCGATTTTTTATGAGACAGAGGTCGAACAAAAAACAAAAGATCTCTCAACTATTATTGAACCAGTCCTAATGGTGTTTATTGGAGCCTCAGTTGGTTTCTTTGCATTGGCGATGATTGCACCAATTTATTCAATAGGAGACAGTATTTAACATCATGAAAAATGTTGGGTATTTTAGTAAGGAAAAAAAGGGATATTTTTCTCTTTATGGACGTGCACAACACAGAGGCTTCACATTTGTAGAAATACTGGTCACTATTGCAATCTTTACCCTTGTGTTTGGAGGGCTGTTTGGAGGTTTTCAACTTATGCTGCAGCTGATTGGGAAGTCGAAGGCGCAGGCTGGGGCATTGGCACTTATGTCTGAAAAGATGGAATATATTCGTTCTTTGCCGTACAACAATGTCGGGACCATTGCTGGGGTGCCAAATGGGAATATTGCACAAACGAGCACCACAACACTCAATGGTATCGTGTATAACGAACGTATCTTGATTCAATATGTTGACGATGTTGCTGATGGTATAGGTGGTGCTGATAGCAACGGTATTTTAGCTGACTATAAACAAATTAAAGTTGAATATTCATGGGACCTTCGTGGGAAAAATGATACTGCTGCATTAGTGTCAAATATTGTTCCTCCCAGTATTGAGACCACTGCAGGTGGAGGAACCATTCGTGTGAATGTGTTTAATGCAAACGTATTGCCACTGTCAGGAGCGGAAGTTCGATTTTTTAATGATACTACTACGTCTACCATAGATACGCTTCGTTATACGGATCTGAATGGCATCACATATTTATCAGGAGCACCTGCCGCTGCAAACTACCAAATCACCGTTACTGATAGTGGGTATTCAACAGATGGAACTTATGTAGCGACAACATCAAACCCAAATCCTGTCACATTACCTGTTGCAGTACTTGAAAGTCAGATATCAACGATGAACTTTCAGATTGATGAGTTGAGTGACATACTGGTGACGACCGTAGGGCTCCCTACATATGGTTCGTTTATTGATATTTTTACTGACGCCTCACTTTTAACAAGTGTACCAAGCACCACCGTCTCTGGAGGTTCATTAGTATTGAGTGATGATGTAGGTGTCTATCGGACACCAGGGACTGCAGTGAGCACCAGTACAGCTCCCGGCGCTATTACATCATGGTACGCAGCCACATTCCAAGCAAGCACTTCAGCATCCACTACAGCAACTGTATCACTCCTGTATGACAATGGAGGTGGCTTAGCATTTGTTCCTGATGTGGACTTGCCAGGTAATAGTATTGGTTTCACATATTCGCCTGTGGACCTGACTGGTCTTTCAGTAGCGACCTACAATACGCTTGCATTACAGACTACTTTGAGTACAACAGATACTGCATACACACCCCAGCTTCATCAGTGGGCATTGTCGTATGTGCAAGCACAGTCTTCAATCAGTGACATACAACTGAGTATTGCTGGAGATAAAATTATCGGAACTGATGCTACTGCAAAACCTATTTTAAAATATCAAAATACAGGTGTAACTGATGGTGATGGAGAATGGAATGTTTCTGATATTGAATGGGACATCTATGATATTGAGGTACTTACTGAAGGATATAACGTACTGGAGGTATGCGCTCCTTCGCCATTATATCTCAATCCTGATACATCAGAGACGGTACAGTTCACACTCAGCGCAGCGACTCCACAATTATTACGTGTTTTAGTACAGGAAATAGATGGGACACCTATCCCAGATGCAACCGTGCGGTTAGAAAATACTAGTGTTGATCAAACAGATACCACTTCGTTATGTGGCCAAACGTACTTTAGTAGTGGCTTGTATGACGCTGACGACTACACTCTAACCGTTGATGCTACTGGTTACACTACAGAAGTAACTGCAAGCACTACGATAAACAGTAGTAGTACAGTGACAGTGATTCTTAATTAATATGTATACTCATACCAAAAAAGGAATGACGTTTGTAGAAATGATAGTGGTAGTTTCTTTGTATACGATATTGATGTTAGCAGTGAGTAATAGCATTGCTTCTTTTTATAAAGTTAATGCATATACGATTGCACAATCGTATCAAGTGTATAATGCACGTATAGGTGTACAACAGCTGACACAAGATGTGCGAGAAATGACGTTTGCGGATGATGGTACTTTTCCCCTTGCACGTATGGAAGATCATATCATTGGTTTCTATAGTGATATCGATAGAGATGATAGTGTCGAGTATGTCGAGTATGAACTGGCGACTTCAACAGTCCTCACAAAACGAATATATAATGCAAATGCTACTAGTCCGATATATGACACCTCGTTACCTGACGAAACGCACATCCTTTCAGAATATGTACAGAACCTTATTCAAGGGACATCAACATTTTCATACTTCGATACTAATGGTGTCCTTGCAACTGCAACGAGTTCTGTTACAGACATACGGTACGTACAAATGAAGTCCATTGTGAACATTGACCCTGTGCGTGAACCTGGTCAGTTTATGTTACGGTCCAGCGCCGCATTACGTAACGTCATTGATAACATATGAAACACACATCATTACAGCAAAAGGGTGCGTTACTTGTCTTAGTACTTGTCTTCGGTGCAATATTTTTTACGATGATGGCAAGTTTTATGGGGTTTGTAGTCACTCAAGTACGTGTTCAAGAATCTAAATACCAACAAGAACAAGCACGACAAATTGCTGAAGCGGGAATCAATTATTATAAATGGTATCTTGCGCACAACCCAGATGATGTCACTAACGGAACAGGGCTTCCAGGGCCATATGTATTTACGTACGATGACCCAGAATTGGGAACTATTGGAGAGTATTCACTTGAAATTGCCAGTAATACTTTTTGTGGGGATGTTTCATCAATAGATATTACTTCTACAGGTTCAACCTATGAAGAACCTACCTTACAACGAACTGTCTATGCTCGCTATGCTCGTCCGACAGTTGCCGAGTTCGCATATATTATTAATTCAAACGTATGGGCAGGCAGTGACCGAACTATCATTGGTCCCTATCACTCCAATGGTATTATTCGTATGGATGGGACAAATAACTCTACGGTAACAAGTGGTCAAGAAGACTGGGTATGTGACGGTTCACTATCTTGTGCACCAGATTCTAACGGGACTACTTTAGATGCAGTGTATGGCGATGGCCCTAATGGTGATTTATGGACGTTCCCCTCAACGCCTATTAACTTTACTGGCCTGACTGTTGACTTAGCAATTATGCGTGATAAAGCTGAGAACAGTGGAGGTATCTACATACCACCGTCAGGCGATTATGGGTATAGAGTGACTTTCTTGGGGAATGGGGATGTGCAAGTACGTGTAGTTGATAGTACCTATAATTATTGGGGGTACTCAAGCCAAAATGGTTGGCAGACTGAGCGACATGTAATTTATAATGATGATCCATATGCGACCTATACCATTAATGAAGAATGCCCCCTTATTTTTGTAGAAGATAAAGTGTGGCTTGAAGGTGTTGTCGATACTAAGGTGACTCTTGCAGCTGCTGATACTGACTCACCCGGCGTGGACCCTTCTATAATCATTAATGATAACATCACCTATGCGAATGCTTCTTCTGGGTTACTTGCTGTTGCAGAAGAGGAAGTGCTTGTAGGGCTGGTAGTTCCTGACGATATGGAACTCAACGGTATTTTTGTAGCTCAAAATGGCCATTTTGGAAGGAACTATTACAGTACATCAGGTGTATTTTCTATACATGATTCATACACAAAAAGAAATTCATTAACCATAAATGGCACCATTGTTTCTAATGGACGTGTTGGTACTAAATGGAGCTGTGGCGGGTCATATTGTTCTGGGTTTGAAACTCGATATAATTCGTATGATAGAGATTTGGTAAATAATCCTCCGCCGCTCGCCCCTGAAACTTCAGATGACTTTAAGTTTGTAGAGTGGAGGGAAGAGGACTAATGCCCACTTCCCTCCGGTTCTTGCACCATAGGGAATGGCCGATGTTTACCAGACAATAGGTGGGACGAACTCCAGTGCTCTTAAAATTTCCCTGGACTAATAAACACATTTTCATGTGCTACAATTTCCTTATTATGAAAGTACATACACCACTGATTATAGGTAACTGGAAAATGAATCCAGCGACACTTGGTAACGCACGGAAGTTATTTTTAGATACTCGTAAGGCTATTGGTCGGAAGAAATTGGTGAGTCTAGTGGCAGTTGCTCCCCCTTTTCCATTTCTTTCAGAGATGGAACGACTTTCACCTTCACAGCGTATTGGTCTTTCAGCACAAGATGTCTTTTTTGAAAGTATCGGCGCACATACTGGAGAGGTATCATTACCAATGCTTAAAAGTGTTGGGGTTACCTCAGTCATCATTGGACATTCCGAGCGCCGTGCTGCCGGAGAGACTGATGAAGAAATCTATAAAGATGTACAGGCTGTTTTCAAAAGTGGTATCACCGCAATTGTATGTGTGGGTGAAAAAGCACGTGATGAACATGGAAATTACTTTGGTATTGTTGAAGCGCAGATGCGTTCAGCATTACGCGATGTCCCAAAAACAAAACTTGCACAATTAGTTATTGCATATGAACCGGTATGGGCTATTGGCACTGGTAATCACGCAACACCAGAAGATGTGCATGAAATGAAACTCTTTATTCAAAAAATTATTGCGGACCAATTTGGACGTAAAGCAATTAAAAAAGTACGGGTACTGTATGGTGGTTCAGTGAAGAGTAAAAATGCACAGGAATTATTCGAGGTGGGACAAGTTGACGGATTTTTGATTGGAGGAGCAAGTTTAAAGCCAAAAGAATTCGCAGAGATTATACATATTGCCGAAACATATGCAAAAAAAGTTGTTTAAAAGTATTACCACCTGTACTAACTTACAGGGGAAGTATGTTTTTTTACGTGCCTCTATTAACGTACCGATTGTTGACGGGGAAGTGAAAAATCAATTTCGAATTACTCGTGGCATTGCAACCATCCAGTATCTCTCCTCGCGTGGTGCACGTGTGATTATGGCAGGTCACTTAGGACGCGATGCTACCGTTTCGGTAGCACCGATTGCAAAGGTGCTTTCCCATTACATTCCTGTTTCTTTCTCTAAAGAAGTTATAGGTGACACTACTACACAATTACGTGATGAAATGAAAGATGGAGAGGTGTTGATGCTCGAGAATCTTCGTAGTGATGAAAGAGAAAAGGAAAATGATATTGAGTATGCAAAAGAACTCGCGGACTTAGTTGATATATATGTAAACGATGCATTTTCAGCTTCACATAGAGAACATGCATCACTTTCAGCAATCACACAGTTCCTCCCTTCGTTCGCTGGCTTGAACTTCGTACATGAGTACCAAGAACTCTCTAAGGCACTACAACCTAAATCACCCTCACTTTTTTTAATTGGTGGTGCCAAGTTTGATACAAAGATGCCGTTAGTTGAAAAGTTTTTAGATGTGTATGATCATCTGTTTATTGGTGGCGCATTGGCAAATGATTTTTTTAAAGCTAAGGGTTTTGAAACGGGTGCGTCACTTGTTTCAGATGCAAGTCTTGTAGACAGCCCATTGCTCACCCATACAAAAATTTTACTCCCGATAGATGTGATTGTTCAAAAAGATGGTGTTACACGTATCACTATCCCTGAAGATGTACGCAAGGACGAACGTATTATGGATGCGGGTCCGGACACATCTGCCATGCTTAAAGAATACATTAAAAACGCACAAATGGTTCTCTGGAATGGTCCTTTTGGAGATTACGAAAATGGATTTGATGAACAGACTGTTGCTACAGCAAAGTTTATTGCTGATGCGAAAGGGTATTCAGTTATTGGAGGTGGAGATACAGTTGCATCTATAGAAGCATTGTGTTGTCAGGAGAAATATAATTTCCTTTCAACTGCTGGTGGCGCAATGTTAACGTTTCTTGAACATGGCACATTACCTGCAATTGATGCATTGCAAAAATCACCAGCGTTGAAGAAATAAATGTATGTCTGAGTATAATCAAACAGTACAGAAAATTAAGCAACTTTTAGATAGTGCGAATTGTCACTATCAATGCTTTGAACATGAAGCAGTCCGTATCAGTGAGGAAGCAGCAGCATTACGTTCCGAATACTCCCTCGCACAAGGTGAGACAGTCCGGGGGACTGTCACAAGAGGTGACCAGATATTTCTTGAGGTACCGAAAAGAAATATTGATAACCTGAACAGCTACTGTAAGAAGCAAAAGCACCTGTATGTCTAGCTATCATCCCGTAGTACAACAAATCAAGGATCTACTTACCCAGTCAAGTCTGGAGTATAAGTGCTTTGAGCATGACCCAGTGCGTACTAGTGAAGAGGCGGCCTCACTACGCCCTGAGTACTCTATCTCACAAGGAGCCAAAGCACTCATTTTACGCATAAAAAAGAAGGAGGTTCCCAAAGAAGAACAAAAACAATTTGTTCAGATTGTGGTCCCAGGGGATGCAAAGTTTGACCCAAAAAAGGCACGACATGCTCTTCATGCTACAGATATTCGTTTCGCATTACCTGAGGAAGTTGAAAGAGTTACAGATGGTGTGCAACCAGGAGGTGTTCCACCTTTTGGAAATATATTTGGTTTGGAAGTATATGTTGATAAAACTCTTCTAGAAAATCAGGAGATAATATTTAATGCAGGTGATCGGAGTTGTTCCATAGCGATGAAGTCGGAAGACTATCTTAAAGTAGTAAAACCAAACGTCGTATCCATCGTGTAATTGCGTCTAGCAATTCCTTCTAGGGAAGGAAGGAATTGAGACGTAAATTCAGAATAGACACTACGTTCCTTTCTTCATTTAATTTTCAGTGCTGGCGACAGCGAGTATTGCATCGCTATGTTGTCGTCAGATTATGTAAGAGCAGTAGAGCCAAATATAGTTGAGATCATTCAATAAAGAATCACTGCTTTAATAACGTTATTAAAGCAGTGATTCTTTCTAGTTGCATCAGATACTCTGTATGGTACCGTAATAAAGGAGGTGCAGAATGTTAAAAAAACCAAAATCCAACACACTGAAACGGTTTCAAGAAAAACCTAGGCGCAGGAATCCAATTGGTGAACCGTCAGATTCCCAAGGTGTCGCAAAAGCTAATTTCGTTCGGCTTATAGGCAGTCTGGCATGTGGTCCTATACATGGAACAGTGCTTAGACGCCTACAACCAAAATAGAAAAAAGGCCGGTAACAATTATATTGTTACCGGCCAAGTTTTATTCAATCTTCTGGTCTATTGCTGCAATAAGTTGTGTAGCAACTATTGCCAAGTCTTCTTCAGTAGCTTCATTTCCTTCAGGCATAATAGACCCAAGTGCTTTCTTTGTACTCTGCATTGGGTAAATTTTAATATGCACATGTGGCACATCAAATCCTTCCACTACTAAACAGGTACGCTCAGCTGCAAGTGCTTTGTCCGAAGCTTTGGCAATCATCTTTGCTGCTTTGAATAAATGAATGTAAGTGTCATCGTCTAAGTCAAATGCGTAGTCGACGTGTTTCTTTGGAATTACCAAGGATTGTCCCCTTACTGCAGGGAATTTATCTAGAATTACCACACAGTGTTCATCTTCGTATATAAAGTGTGCCGGAATTTCTCGATTAATTATTTTGGTGAAAATTGATGTCGACATAGTTCGGAAATATTATTATCTTCCGGGTAATGGTATCATACGGAATTATGACTTCCTACCGTATGGCAGATACACACGATGATACTGTAAAGAAAGAATTACAGTCCTATTCTCCCTTTTTACAACAGCTTCTTTATACTCGAGGTATAAAAACACAGGCAGCAGCACAATCTTTTCTCAACCCCTCATATGTTGATGACTTGCATGACCCGTTTCTCCTGCATGATATGGATGTGGCAGTGGAACGTATCTTGAAAGCAGTGACAAACAATGAACAGATTGTTATTTATAGTGATTATGACTGTGACGGTATTCCTGGTGCGGTCGTACTGCACGATTTTTTTAAGGCAATCACATATAAAAATTTTAAAAATCACATTCCTCATCGGCACTATGATGGATTTGGTTTAAATGTTTCTGCTGTAGAAAAGCTTGCCACAGAAGGCGCAGAGTTGATTATTACTATCGACTGTGGAACCACTGATATAGAGTCGGTTGCAAGAGCAAATGAGTTGGGAGTCGACGTCATCATTACTGACCATCACCAAGCAAAGGAATTATTACCTGAGGCAGTCGCGATAGTAAATCCACAACTAGGTGATACGTATCCGTTTAAAGGATTGTGCGGGGCGGGAGTGATTTTTAAAGTAGTGCAAGCATTGATTGCCAAGGGCGACTTTAATTTAACTGTAGGATGGGAGAAATGGTGGTTGGATATGGTCGCTATCGCCACTATTGCCGATATGGTGCCACTGCGTGATGAAAATCGTGCTCTTGCGCATTATGGTTTACAGGTTCTACGTAAGTCACGACGTCCTGGTCTGCAAATGTTACTAAGAAAACAAAAAGCAGATCAACGGTATCTCACGGAAGACGATATTGGATTTACTATTGGTCCGCGTATCAATGCAGCGTCCCGTATGGATACTCCCGAAGATGCGTTTAGTATGCTTGCAACCACTGATGAAGGTGAAGCGGGAGCGGCTGTGGAACATCTTGAAAAACTAAACAACGAACGAAAAGGAAAGGTATCGATGATGACCAAAGAGGTCCATAAACGCATGAAAGCAATGGTTGAAATTCCTGATGTGTTGGTGTTAGGTAATCCAGATTGGAGACCATCCCTTGTAGGGTTAACTGCAAATAAACTTGCTGAAGAATACAACTGCCCCGCATTTGTCTGGGGACGTGATGGTAATGGGAAGATTAAGGGATCATGCCGGTCAAATGGAGCCAGTAGTGTTATTGCTATAATGGAGGGTGTCTCGGACTTACTTCATGAATTTGGAGGGCACCATATGGCAGGAGGTTTCGGTGTTCAAGAAGAACATATTCACACACTGCCACAGGCAATGAATGATGTCTTCAAGAAGCTCGGAAATGCAGCTGATATTGATACACAATTAGTGGTCGATGCGGAGCTAACCCTTGATGATATTACAAGCAAAGTCATAGAAGAACAGAAGTCTCTAGCACCGTTTGGTATGGATAATCCAAAGCCATTGTATAAATTTACAAACGTGAAAGCTAGAGAAGTCGCTATTTTTGGAAAAACAAAAGAGCATACGAAGTTACAGTTTGATACTAAAGGGTATGCACGTGAAGCGATCGCATTCTTTAAAAAACCAGAAGACTTCACCGTAGTTCCCGAGGTAGGGGCAGAGCTTACACTATTAGCTCACCTTGAACAGTCATACTTCATGGGTCGCCTTCAAACCCGTCTGCGCATAGTTGATATCGTTGAGTAACCATCACACTATCAACATTTATTACGTATGATGTACTACGGTTATCCGTAGTATTTATAATACAATGCGCTGTTGTGACGTGGGTGTGGTATAGTTGGCGCTTCAGATTTTAAAAAGGAGATTTATTTTTTAAGTAATACACATGACATATGAAAAAGGTAACAGTATTTACAGATGGGGGAGCCCGAGGAAATCCGGGACCTTCTGGTATTGGAGTACAGATACTTGACGAAAAAAATGCAGTTTTATGTGAACTTTCCGAATATATTGGTGAGGCTACGAACAATGTTGCTGAATATACTGCGGTCAAACGAGCGCTTGAACACATGCAGACATTTTTCCCTGACTCAAAGGCACTACAGGTAGATTTTAAACTTGATAGTCAACTTGTAGAGAGACAACTTAATGAAGCGTATAAGGTAAAGGATACAAACCTGAAAACGTACGTTGATGCCATTAAAGCATTAGAAAACCAATTTGCTTCAGTATCTTACACCCACGTGTTACGTGCTGAGAACAAAGAAGCAGATCGTTTGGTAAACGAAGCACTAGACGCACAGGCTTGATTATTTTTATGACAAGTAGTATATTTGCTTGTGTTACAAATTTGTAATTTGACACAGAAAAGGGAGTAATAACATTGAAATCAAAAAATAGTTTGCCGCTGGGTCTTGGTCCTATCATGGGTCAGTATGGTTCCCCAAAACCGTCATCTACCAAATCCCCGCAGGGCGGTCGCTGACTTCAAAGACAAAGGGTAGATTACTACCCTTTGTCACCGTCGCAACAAATGTTGTGGACGGTTTTTTATTTATGCACTAGACAGATTGACCACTCACTACCTTGAGGGTATTTTGAGATTAGCACGTTCTTCCCGAGGGGATTTGCTGAATTCCTAAAACTCGGTACAAAAATAGGGATATAGCCATAACTTTTTGGTTTTTTAACCTCCTGAAAACTTTGGGTTTCGGATTAATAATTTCATTTGCTTCCATTGCCTTGTTTCTTTGTGTCGAAAACGGTCACCCTATAGTCTAGCCTGAGGCGTCGGAGGAACTGGGGTGATACAAGTCTCATTCAATCCGGTGTGTTTCCATTTTCGGAATCACACCAGCATCGTTTCTGCTACACTAAAAAAGTGAGCAGTTTTTGTTTTTATATAGGAATCATTGGTTTTGCAGTAGGTGTTGCTGCCGCATCGTTGTTTGACATTGGATTTGCGTATGTTGCCTGGATGGTGATGTTTGCGGGGGCGTTTGGGTTAATTGCCCGAGCAAGGGGCGAAGCCCCTTGCTCGGGCAATCTTGCGTTCGTCTCAATTTTTCTTGTTACGTGCGTGTTAGGGATGATTCGTTTCGAATTTGCTGCTATTGATGAAATCAGTCAGATATATGAAACACAGATTGACCAAGAAGTGATTCTTGAAGGGGTGGTTGTACGTGAGCCCGATATTCGTGAAAAGACCATTCATTTGTATGTGCGAGTTGAAGATGAACTACTTCTAGTTACCACACACCGTTATACAGACGTCTCTTACGGAGACAGAATTATTATTGAAGGACATCTTAAAAAACCGGGTGTGTTTGAAACTGATCTTAGTCGTACGTTCAATTATCCTGGTTACTTACATGCTCGAGGTGTTTCCTACGTTGTCTCTTTTGCAGAGGTGGCGACTTTAGAAAAAGATGCAGGTAACATTTTCATATCAAAAATCCTTAAAGTGAAACAACTGTTTATGCAAAGCATTGAAGAAGTATTACCTGAACCGCAGGTAGGACTTGCTGAAGGATTACTTCTTGGAGTCAAGCAAGCGCTCGGCGACGAACTTGAGGAAGTCTTTCGTAAGACAGGCATTATTCATATTGTGGTGCTCTCGGGGTACAACGTGATGTTGGTGGTGATCTTCATTACCTATGTCCTTTCATACATCCTTCCGTATAAAGCTCGGGTTCCATTTGGTATTGCTTCAATAATCTGTTTCGCAGTACTTGTTGGTTTGTCGGCGACTGTTGTACGAGCAAGTATTATGGCTGCACTGATACTCTTTGCGCGATCTACCGGGCGTACCTATGCAGTCATGCGTGCTCTGTGCTTTGCAGGGATTATTATGATTCTCATCAATCCGTATTTGCTGGTGTATGACGTCGGGTTCCAATTGTCATTCCTTGCGACCTTAGGCCTTATTTTTCTAGCGACTCACATTGAACAGCGTTTGCAATTTATGCCAACCTTATTAGGCATGCGAGAGTTTCTTACTGCAACGCTCGCAACGCAGATTTTCGTAATGCCTATTTTGTTGTATCAGATTGGTGAACTATCTATAGTGTCGGTCATTGTAAATGTATTGGTGTTACCGATGGTACCCATTGCTATGTTACTGACATTCATCACCGGACTCGTTGGACTTGTCTCAGTACCAGTGGCAGTGCTCATAGGGTTTGTGACACATATATCTCTTTCGTATATTTTGATTGTGGCAACTTTCTTTGCAGGGGTACCGTTTGCATCGTTTGCTGTGCCAACCTTTCCATTTTGGGTGGTGATAATTGGGTATGCTTTTCTAGGGTATGTGTTGTATCGATTGCAGAAGAAGCCAAAAACAACTTCTAGTTCGTCTCCTGTAGTTTCAGGATGGGTGATTGAAGAAGAGCAGGAGGTAGAAAAAAGATTGGCTGCAGAAGAGCAAAGCTCTTCTGCAGCCAATCATACATCTATATCTTTTCGTTAAACTCGATTAGCGACAACTTCCCAGTTGAGGTTTGCAAAGAATGCATCTACATATGATTTCTTTTCTGATGGTGCATAGTCAAGCATGTATGAGTGCTCCCACATATCTAGAGCAAGGACAATGTCGAGGTCTGCGAGCTGTCCAAGGTGCTGCTCATCAACCCAGGTACATACCAACTGGTTAGTTTGACGGTCAACGTATGCCATTGCCCATCCGACACCACGTGTCATTGCGATATTTCTAAAGTGTTCAACGAATGCATCAGTTGAATCAAATTGAGTTTCAACAAGTGTTCTAAAATCACCTTCAGGGATTTCCTGGGCACCTCCTTCAAACTGTGTGAAGTAGTATTCATGGTTACGCATTCCTCCAAACTCAAATCCAAGGCGTCGCTGCATTTCTGCTATTGCATAGCCATTTGCCTCCGCTTCGTTCTTGTATACAGCAATTTTTTCATGGATAAGATTGACGTGTTTCACGTACCCTGCGTAGAGACCAAGGTGCTCTTTGATTGTTCTTTCTGAAATCCCGTCCATGACGGGAATGGTAAATGTTTTTGCTTCGTACATGATATATAAATTGTAATGTGTAATTACCTTGTAGTGTATCATGGCAGATAATGAATGATACGGTTGTGCGCATACGAATAATGGTACTTTTAATTCTGGGTTTGTGTGTACCGGTAGTATGGATTCTGCCCGGTATGAGCGAAGCTCATACCGGGCAGAATCTCAAAGTTCACTTTCTGGATGTTGGACAAGGGGATGCAATTTTTATACAAACTCCTGATGGGGTAGAGGTGCTCATTGATGGTGGTTCCAATAGTAGTGTTTTGCGCGCATTATCACAGCGGATGTCATTTTTCGATAGAAATATAGATATGGTTATTGGTACTCATCCAGACACCGATCATATTGGCGGTTTGATAGACGTATTAGAGAGGTACGAAGTAGACACAGTTCTGACTACTGAAAATGAAGGTAATAGCGGAACCGCTGCGGTATATAGAACTGCAATTGATGAAGAGGGGGCTGAGATTATTTTTGCCAGAAGTGGGCAAATGTTCACATTGGGAGACTCTGTCACACTACAGGTTCTTTTTCCGGTGAATGATGCGTCAAATATGGAGAGTAATACATCGTCTATTGTTCTACAATTGATCTACGGAGATACTGCAGTACTTCTTACAGGTGATTCACCTAAAAATATTGAAGAATACTTAGTGGAGAGTATCGGAAGTTCACTGCAAAGTGATGTTCTGAAAGTGGGGCATCATGGCTCTCGCACCTCTACATCAGAGTTATTCCTCACAACCGTTGATCCACAGCTTGCGATAGTCTCTGCCGAAAAAGATAGTCGCTATGGACATCCACATGTAGAGGTTACTGACATGTTGTTTAATCATGGAGTTGAGACATACAGCACGGCAGAGGAGGGAACAGTTACACTTGAGAGTGACGGAACGCAGATTTGGAAGCAATAAATTCAGCATGTTACATCAGAATTATTCCATAATGAAAAAACTCTCATCTTACCTGCAGGTAAGATGAGAGTTTTTTACTCTGTGCCAAAGTAGATACTTTGATTTTAGAGGTTTAGATAAGCTTTGCTTTCTTGAGTGTAACGTACGCTCCGTTCTTTGCGATAGTTCGTAAAGCTTTGGTAGATACTTTGACCACTACGTGTGTATCAAGTTCTGGTACGAAGATTCGTTTCTTCTGGAGGTTTGGTTGTCGAGCTACTTTCCCGCAAGGGTTAAATTGCGTCGCACGAGTGCGGTTACTATATCGTCCCCCTATTTGGGTTTTTTTCCCTGTGATTGCGCATACTTTTGCCATATAAATCGTTGTTTAGTGGCGCTATACTACCATGTCAACTTGATATTGCAAGCATAAATACGTAGTATAAGGCACACATAACTACATATATATGGAACAGATAGCAATTATTGCAGCACTTATACTTTCAATTGTCTTACACGAGATGGCCCACGCGTATGCAGCGAACGCTCTTGGTGACCCAACTGCGCGCCTGCAGGGGCGCCTTTCAGGTAATCCGTTGGTACACTTGGATCCTTTAGGGTCAATTATTATCCCCGCATTGTTGTTTTTTAGTAACGCCGGAATCTTATTTGGATGGGCAAAGCCAGTTCCGTATAATCCTTATAACCTGAGTAATCAAAAGTGGGGAGAGGCACTAGTTGCTGCGGCAGGACCTGCGGTGAACATACTCCTGGCTTTTATTTTCTCGATAATTATACGCATGTCAGGATACCTTGAACTCTCCCCAGCGTTCATTGATTTATCTCTGACCATTGTCTATATAAACCTCCTGCTTGCCTGTTTCAATATGCTTCCTTTACCACCACTTGATGGATCAAAAATACTTCTTGCAGTACTTCCATTTCACGCTCAACAGAAATATCGTCAAATGACTGCTTATATTGAAAAATTTGGCTTTTTTGTGACATTTATCTTCATTTTTATCTTCATTCAAGTACTTTGGGGGCCATTTTCAACGTTAGTAGGTATGTTACTCGAACTCTTTACAGGAGTACGAGCCTTTTAGTACATATAAGGAAACAAGACATGTTGTTATAGCGAATGTTGAAGTAAGAAAGCTTATCACGATCAAGAAAAGGAAAACCTGTGCGTGCGTGCGGGTTTTTTCGTTGCAAATTATTGTATATGTAGTATTGTATCGGGGCTAATATGGCAACAATAAATCAATTAACAAGAAAGCGACGACGTGATAAAGCAACCAAGTCAAAAACTGGTGCTCTTCAGTCTGGTTTTAACTCAATTGAGAACAAACCAACCGCATACAACTCGCCATTTAAGCGAGGGGTGTGTACACGTGTAACTACAAAGACTCCGCGTAAGCCGAACTCTGCGATTCGAAAGATTGCTCGAGTACGACTTTCAAACGGTCAGGAAATTACAGCGTACATCCCAGGTATTGGTCACACTCTACAAGAACACTCTGTGGTACTTGTACGAGGTGGACGTGTGAAGGACATTGGTGTGAACTACACTGTTGTACGAGGAAAGTACGACGCTACAGGTGTGGATGCGCGGAGACGAGGGCGGTCACGATACGGAGCTAAAATGCCTAAATCTGAATAAATTGCTTCCTAGCTTTGTTAGGCTTCGATAATTTTTCATTCACCGTACTATACGTACGACTCATGAAAAATTTCTTGCCTGCCGCGCTAGAAAACAATTTCTTTCAGATTTAGAAGGGGGACGGTGTCCCCGGGGCCAATTACAAATAGTTTATATTCGCTACAGATAGTAGACGCGGTTCAACCTCCCAAGGGTTCGGAGCCAAACTATGCGAAGAATGAAAATAGGTTTATGCCAATTTCTCATTCGCATTAATTAATAACAATATGCGACGACCAATAAAGAAACGACCAATCGTCAAGCCAGACATGAAGTTTGGTTCAGTAGATGTTGAACGACTCATCAACTACGTGATGCTTAACGGTCAAAAAGAAACTGCACGAAAAATCGTGTATGGAGCATTCGATGTAATAAAGGATGCAAAAGAAGGTGGTGGTGATCCAATTGAAATCTTTGATACAGCAGTTCGAAACGCTGGTCCGCAGATGGAAGTACGGTCACGACGTGTTGGTGGTGCAAACTACCAAGTACCTCGCGAAGTTCGTCTCGAACGACGACTCGCACTTGCACTACGTGCACTCATCAAGGCTTCTCGAAGTCAGAAGGGCGTACCAATGTTCAAGGCACTCGCTTCAGAACTCATGCTTGCAGCTAAAGAAGAAGGAGCTGCAGTGAAGAAGAAGGAGGATACGCACAAGATGGCAGAGGCTAACCGAGCATTTGCCCACTTCGCCTGGTAACAGACATTTTCTGCACCAGACGGCGTTAAAAGGCCCAAAAATTTGTTCACCGTACCAATGTACGGCTCGCAAATTTTTGGGCCTTTTGCCTTGTCTGCTTTTGAAAATCTCAGTTCCCAGGTTGCATTCTTACTATTTGACTGTATGTTTTTTTTGTTCGCTACCTCTTATTTGCCCAATTTTTAAGGAACGAGGTGACTATAAAAATGGAAATACTCCTGGGGTGCATTTCAAAATGAAATTTACCATTGGTAACAGACATTTTCTGCACCAGACGACGTTAAAAGGTCCAAAAATTTGTTCACCGTACCCAAAGTACGACTCACAAATTTCTAGGCCTTTTTCTTACAGAAACTGTACATATTTTGGATATTTTTCATTCTTCAAAATACCTCAAAAGGTCTTGAGCTGTGTCCAGCTCACCTTGTCCCGTTTAAAAAATCTCAGTTCCCAGTAAAACTTTTAATTTTCGACAGACTATAAATATGAAAAAATGGTTCACTAATTATATAAAGTATCTTAAAGACAACCTGAAGGGTATTGGTTTAAGAGGAAGCTGTTTGGGTGGAGTGAGACAGTCTGGGTAGATAGTGACAATTTGTGTAAGTTCTGTAAGAATAGACATGATGAACAATAAGCCTGATCCACAAAAATATGTACAGCCAGCACTTACTACTATTGAATCAATTATTGATAGCAGTGATACTCATGAGATAAAGGCAGCTTTTATTGGTGGTCAAACTAAGCTACTTAATACTTCAGAATTTTCTGAAGTATATGAAGACTATAAGAATCTTAAAAGAAATTCTGCATTTTATGATAAAAAAATTGATTTTGATCGGAAGATGACAACGTGGAACCCTAATCCTAAGTTGCTGGCTATTAAATACAGCGACAATAGATATCAGTTTTCTGCACTTAAGACTGTGTCAAACGAGCGTTATCTTGCAGTGCAATTTCTTAAAAAACTTATTGCCCAAGGTATCCAGGTGGAAGGTGAGTACGAAAGCTTGAAAGACTCACCTGAGCAGTTCTCAAAGAAAAGCTGGAAATGGATATATCTGGCAATTTTTATGGGAACGTTTGCAGTTACTATATTTGCTGCTCTGCAGCCGCTATAATTGGTGGAAATATAAGCCTCTCTTAGGAAATAAAACTTTTGCAAGGGGCGGTTGTGGTACTAAAATCCGACACTATTATTTTAATGTAACTTACTATTCATGATCACTGGTCCTGGTTTGCTAGTGGTGTTTATTTCCAGTAACTCAATTAGTAACTTCAGTAAGTATATAAATATCAAAAAGTAGAGTAGTTCAATATTTAATATGGGTAACGTGGTCATTTCTGATAACATTGTATATACACCTAGCAGACAGAATGGAAACATGTTTAGGTAAAATGTTTTTATGAGACTACCTGTGGTTATGTCTTGCCACTTTCCTTCCTTTATAAAATATTTTTTGTATGTCCAGTATTGTCTCAGATAGATACTGATGGGTAACAAATATGTTAGATAACCTATATTAAACGGTGCAAACTGTGCAGAAAGAATCATGAAGGCATAAAGACTAAATAGGTTAACAAGTCCCACTGCTGCCCAAAATACTCTTGCATGGTCGTCTGCTGATAAGAATGAGTGCCTGTTTGCATTTACGTAATATACTTTATGGAGACTTATCGCAACTAAGACTAGCCATTCAGCAAACAGTGCATATAGTATCCAAGCAAGATTATTTTCACTGGAGAATATTAATGAAAAAACAATCAGCAAATTTACAATAAATTGTATCAATGATTTGTTCATAATTAGATATTACTGTGGTCGAGCGCTGAGTTTTTGGGCCACTTTGAACATTGCGAAAAGAATAAGGAAAAGGAGAGAGAGTTGGACGATTACGGGGTGGCCGAGGTAGAAGGAGAGGGCTGCAAGGACACCAGTGTAGATACCTCCTAAGATAGTGCCGATGAAGGTGATGATATCACCGAGAAATCCTCCGGGCTTTTCGACTTTTGGGGGTTCTTTTTCAAGCTGTTCAGTAGAGCGGACGATTTCACCAAAACCATCTTCATTTACAGTTATTTCGGGGACTGGTTCTGTTTGAGTTCCTCTTGCTACCGCGCGTGACTGACGGTATTCGTCTAAGTCTTTTTTCTTTGTATTTACAAACTGGGTGATTCCTCCAAGCATTGAGTCTGCTCGTGAAGGGGTGAGATAATGTTCGATACCCTCAGCTACTGTGGTACTTGTGCTAGTTTGTGTATCTTCAGTAGAACCAGCTTCTTCGGTAGTGGAAACAGCTTCGGGCTCTGGTGCATTAAACTCAAGAGGGTCAGTGCCGTTTCTTTTTTCTACTGCGTCACTAATGCCGTCACCGTCATCGTCAACATCTTCTTCGTTCCCGACACCATCGTCATCAGTATCAAAGTCTACAATAAGCGCATCTTTAGCAAGAGAGTCAGTGACCGTTACTACTTCAGCGCTCTCGCCCACTGCATGAAGTTTTGTTCGAGAAAGAGAGGCTGATACAGTATGTTCTCCTGCGGTTGGTGTCCAGTCAATCCAACTTTCAATAATACGGCCGTCAAGTGCCGATACTTCAGAACTCCCAATTTTTTTGTCATTATCATAGAAGTTAACAGTTCCTGTTAGATCACTTCCAGTATTGTTTCGTATAGCAACGTACACACGGACTGTCTTATCTGCAAAAACGTTTTCCTCTGAGTACCATAGCCCTTGGACAAACCCAGCATTAAACTCCTGCGCAAAAACAGGTAATATGAAAGCACCAAATAAAAAAATAGAAAACATCCATTTCATACCTACATTATATACTGTCAGGCGCGCTCTGTGGTGACTTTTTATAAAGTGGTATACTTTTGGCATGAAGAATGTTCTCATTGTCGTAGCGCTTGTTATTGTTTTTAATGCAATTTTTGTATTTTCTGGTGGGTTAGATTTGCTCGTGAAGACCGAACAGCAGGCTGAAGCGCCTGAAAGAATTAACGCTGATGTTGTAGATGTATTTCGCTTCACACTTGAAGATGAGGTACGTAAAAAAATCGGTATGCCTATTGAAGGGTATGAGCCTGCAATGTTCCTGAAAGTATTGCCGGGGTTAGTCGAAACTGACTTTGATGGAGTGGAAGCAAGTATTGGGGAATATATAGTCATCGAAGGTCAGCTTGAACACAAACTCGATGAGACAAAGTTGATTCACAGTGCAGCAGGTGCAGTGACTCGAGCAGGCATTGAAACACTCTTACTAAATACCTCAAAACGTATTGGCGTTGATTTATCAACCGACGGAACCATTACTGATATTATCAACGCGATTACTTCAGAAGGTTAAAACTCTTTTCTTTAGACATATATGTGGTATAGTCAGACTGATTTGCACAGGGAGGAAGTAAGATGAATTTTACCGAAGTTCCGAACAGTACCAATGATGACTTAGCGGTTAGGTCTACTGAAGAATCTCAGGTAGATGTCTGTTTCAGACACGCCCGTATTGTGGCCGCACCAGAAGGTCTCTCGAGCGTTGTTGGCGATGCATTGGTTGGCTCTGAAGTCCGTATCTTGGATAAAAATGAGGTTCAACAACATGCAATCGACTATGTCTGGGGTGATGATGATGTCGCTGTCGCAAAAGGGTTGTTGATACGTGCATTGCGCGATCTCAGTCCCGATGAGAGGATTTCAGATAAAGAGATTTCTGATTTTGATCATCAGACAGGTAGCTACATACGACTTGAAAAAGATTCGTATGCCGAACTATAATTATTGCGTGCATGCACATTTGTGGCCCGTCCGGACATTTCCGGCGGGCCACCTTTCTTTTCTATCAGAATAAGGTAGGATAATGCCCACTATGTCAAAAGCTGCAGGACTCATATCATTCAATGACGTATCGTATGAACACGATGCTACAAAGCCGATTCTTATCGAGTCGAGTTTTTCTGTTCGCCGAGGAGCGAAATTTACACTCATGGGCCAAAACGGTGCAGGGAAGAGTACACTCTTTGCGCTTATCACCGGCGTTCTTAAGCCTGACTTGGGAGACATCAACATCATGCCGCGAACAAGTATTGCTATCTCACGTCAGACAATCCCCCGTGACGAGTTAGAGTTAACACTCCGAGCTTTTTTTGAAAAGTGTTTTGAGGAAAAGGTGTACGATATCGACCCAAAGATTGACGATATTCTTGAGGTGGTAAATCTTGCTCCAAAGAACCCTGAAATGGTTGCGCCATTTAAGGAGCGTATCATCGGAAGTTTTTCCGGCGGTCAGCAAGCACGACTCCTCCTGGCATCTGCACTTATTCAAAATCCAGACGTACTTCTTCTTGATGAGCCGACCAACAACCTTGATACAGAGGGGATTGAGCACCTTACAGAATTCCTTCGAGAATATAGGAAGACCGTTATTGTTATTTCTCACGATTCCGCTTTCCTTAATGCTTTCACACAGGGAGTGTTGTACTTAAATACACAAAATAGAACGGTTGAACAGTATGATGGAAACTACAATGACGTAATCAAAGAGATTGCGCTACGGGTGGACAAGGAAAAACGAAAAAATGCACAACTTGAAAAAGAGATTCAGGCAAACAAAGACAAGGCAAACTTCTTTGCAAACAAGGGGGGAGGTATGCGTATGGTCGCAAAGCGTATGCGTGAAAAGGTTGATGACTTTGAAGAGAATAAAGTAGACGTCCGAAAAGAAGATAAAACTATTCGTTCTTTTACTATTCCTGTACAAACAGATATCCCTACGGATATACTCAAACTTACTTCATATAAAGTAATCCGTAATCACAACCCTAAAGATGTACCCTGTGACCTCGTGCTTAAGCGCGGGCGTCACTTACAAATAGTCGGTCCCAATGGTATTGGAAAAACAACACTACTTGAGTCACTAGCGTCAGGGCATGCAACTGGTGAGGAAGTAACCCCTGGAGTTACTATCGGGTACTACCGTCAAGACTTCTCAAACCTCGACTTTGACCAGACGGTGTTTGACTGTTTGATGGAGGTTATGGACAAGAAGATTGAAGAAGACATGCGTTCAGTTGCTGCTGGTTTTTTAATCAATCGAGATATTATCAAAACACGCATCGGACTTCTTTCTGAAGGGCAAAAAGGATTGGTAGCATTTGCACGTTTAGTGCTACTGAAACCTGGACTGTTGATTCTTGATGAGCCAACCAACCATATTAACTTCCGCCATATTCCCGTAATCGCAAAAGCACTTCATGACTATGAAGGAGCGATGATGCTTGTATCCCATGTGCCAGACTTTGTAGATCAGATTCATGTTGATGAGACTCTTGATTTAGATAAGAAGTAACACCCTGTACAAGATCCATCTAGAGAGCATCCTGAGTTGTCTATCAGAGTGTCACGGGTTCCCCTTGACACGAGTTTTGCTTGATAAAAATAAATAATAGAGGTAATGTAGGAAGTAGAAAGTTCATTATAGGGGAATGATTCCCTTGGCTTTCTATAATTCAAACTATATAAGGAGTCAAGATGACCACAAGGATTATTAACCAAAAAGTATATTATGTAGATAGTTACGGTATGGTGTATTTCACCAGAACAGCTTGTATTGAAGCTGAGGTAGGCTATCGATAAATGATGCTATTTTGCGTCACATTAAATTTTAAATTTTAATAATTTGCGATTTAGGTAGAAGGTCACGGAATTTCTGTGGCCTTTTTGCATGTTGCTTTTTTAAAATAAAAGAGGATAATTTGTGCATATGGAAAATCTACAGAAAATTGTTGTGTTAGGTATTTTTCTGACACTATTGGCAGTCATCTTTTTCGCACCATCTCCAGCCTCGATGCCATCCCCAGATTCCATACTGGAACCAATTTCAACTTCAACCCCGGCATCAGCACCCAACTCAACCTCAACACTCGTTGAGGATATTGATATTGTTACCGATGATAAGATTCCTCCTGTAAAGACAGATACTTTTGGGGTTGTTTGCACGGATAAACAAAAACGTGCAGAGATGTGCACTATGGAGTATGCACCTGTGTGTGGTTTTCTGGAGGTTCAATGTGTTAACACCCCCTGTGACCCGATACCAAAAACTTTTGGCAATGCATGTAGTGCATGTGCGCAAGGTAGTGTCGTTTCATATACACGAGGAGAATGTAAGCTATAGATTGCGGAGAATAAACTCAATACTTTTATATCCCAGGCGGGATATTTCTTAAACTTAAAATAACGCTTATTAAACATGGTCATAATCACGATGTGTATCTTATAGAAAATGAAGATATAAAAATACATAGCACATCTCGGTCGTGGAGATAGGGATAGCGGTTGAGACTCAGGTAATGCTTATCGTACACTACAGTTTTTAAATGCACAGAATATAGATTTTGTGCGAAGGTTATTACTTTTGATAAAGAACAGGATATCTGATTCAGACCTGTGTTGGAGAAGTGGATGTGGTGTCTGAAGAACTTCTGAAAACAACTTAATTTTATAATGTAAAAATTTATAGTAGAATAGTGGGAATACATTATTAGTACTAAGTACAACGTTATGACAAAAGAGAAATGAGCAAATGTCTGGAAGACATATTGTGAATTTTCTTCCCAATTCCTCCCTTTCCTAGGAGAAATTGTTGGAAACACCGATGCAGTATACTTATCAAAGTAAAAAATAATTAATTAAATATGGCAAAAGGCAACGACCGGAAAAAAGAAGTAAAAAAACCGAAGAAAGACAAGAAGGCACAGGTGTAGATATAGATAAGGCGCGCAAGATTCCTTGCGCGCCTTTTTGTCTGGTCCGTTGGTCAGTTTCTTGTATTTGGTTTGTATTCAGCAAGCTCCTGGTGATAGCCAAAAGAGCACTCTTGATATTTTTACAACTACATGTGTCATCATATTAAGAAGAATCCTTGCTTTAATACAAGGATAAAAGCAAGGATTCTCTATAAGATACGGTATACTATGTATGTATTAAGTGTAATGAAACTATTATGGCGCGAAGAAAGGTAGGGGAAGAGAATGTGCGGTCTTTAAATAAAATTTCAAATGGAAAAAGTTATAGCGTCACACTCCCCTTAGAAGCAGTGCGTCTATTTCGCTGGCAGTCAAAACAAAAGCTGCAGATTACCGTCGATGAAAAACGAAAAAGAATTGTCATTGAAGATTGGGTAGGGTAAAGATATTTAAAGACAAATACCTATCATACGATTAATCGTATGATAGGTATTTGAGATATTATGTATTGTGCTTATATGATTTTCTAAACGTATGCATAAATCCCAATCCTTTTAGTATCTTTGATAGGGAAAAGAAAAAACCCCGCCTTTAACGCGGGATTCTCAATCCTCGGTAGAATCATTTACCAAATATGGGAAGTTTCCCCGTCTGGATTTTTTGAACAAGACCAATTTTCATGGCATCTTCTGCAGAAAGGGCGTTGTCGAAGGATTGGTCACCTCGAGCAATGATTGCTTCGACTTGGGCCTTACTTTTGCCAAGCCTATCCATATAAACCTTCACAACCTCCTTTGAGGTTCTCTGGATGTCTTGAAGAAGATGTTTCACTTCTTCTTCCGCGGCATCATCCATGCGGGTTGAGACGCCACTAATTGTGCCAGAATGGATAATGAATTTTGCATGCGGTAAAGCGATACGTGTATCGCAATGTAACATGATGAAAGTTGCAGCCGAGTGGCAATCACCAAGTGCAATACCAGTAATCGGTGCAGTGATGAGATGTGTCATCATATCGCACATGGTCAGTGCTGAGTGCGTATTACCACCACCACTTTGGATGATTAGAAATATTTCATCATTTGAGATTGTCTGCAAAGTCAGAATTTGATTGCAGATCTCGCCGATTGATTTACTTGTAATCTTATCGGCAAGCACAATTGTCCTGCGATCCATCAAGTTGTCGAGAATGTTTGGTCTGTTGCTGTGATCTGTTCCCATCGGAGTTCCTTTCTATGATACTTCCAAATCTAATATATAATCAAAATGAATATTGTCAAGGATTATAGCCTGTCTGCCCAGGCTTGAGTGCTATGAAGAATAATAGAGTGTCGATGAAAAACGAGAAAGAATTGTCATTGAGGATTAGATGGTTATGTTTCTGTTTATAAAATAGAAGCTCAGTACATTAGTGTGGCATAATATTAGATATGAATGACTTGGATCCACAATTATTAAATGCTGTACGTGAACGTATCGAAATAGGATACCCGTACGAAAAAATACAAGCTGAACTTCATGAAGCCGGCTATTCCGATGAAGAAATTAAACTCGTGTATACAGCGTGTAACGATTTTGCTGTAGAGGCCGATACCTCTGCACCTGCACAGACAGAAAATGAAGCAGAAAAAACTGTTGAGGGAGGTGACATTAAAAGTGCACAGTCTGAACCTAAAAAAAGAAAGCATAGTGTTTTAGGAATAACACTTGCAGTTATAGGTTTTATATTAATCCTAGGAATTATCGGAGGTACTTTTTGGGTTATTTCAGGGAAAGTCTGGCCAGTTGCTTAATTGAGCAGTTTCTGAAAATAAAGGACGGAGATGTGTTCTCCGTCCTTTATGGTATATGTTGTGTTTATAGTTTTGCTCTCCAATACTTTAAGAATTTTGAAAGTAGCAACGAAACGATGAATATTGTTGCTGAAAGAGCGAGGAATTTTGGGTCAAGGGCATCGAAGGTGAGACCATTCATTTGAAACTCTTCTATATCGACAGCAGCACCAAGTGCAACAAAGGTTGTGAGTCCTGGCATGATGCCGATGACAGTTGCTAATGCATATTTACTCCATTTCACTTTCACAATACCAGAACCATAGTTAGTCAGATCAAATGGCACATAAAAAAGACGCATAAGGAGCACTGTCCCAAAACCATTTTTTCGTAGTGCTTCTACCCAGTTGCCAATGAGTGAGTCTTCAAGGCGTAAGTCTTTGCCGAAGAAACGACCAATCCAGTATGCGAAGTTTGCGGAAGCATTTTCTCCCAAGATGGTGTACGCGATACCCCACCAGAAACCAAACAGTGCCCCAGAGAGTGCGGTGAGAAGTGTTGCAGGGAAGAGGATGATTGGACGAATGGCGTAGAGTCCCATGTATACCAACGGTCCGTACATGGTGCTCGTAAAGAAGTGAAGCCCTTGCAATAGTATGGCTTGATATGAAAGATTGTTATCGATTCGATACTGTTGGAATGTATAGAGGATAGTTCCCCAAAAGATGAGTGCAATTATTTTTGGTGCATGTTTTTTGAATTGATATAATAAATCATTTTTCAGTGATGCAATTTGTTGTGCAAAGAAATAGTCACCTGCTTTTTTAATCAGAAGGCAGTAGGTAGGGTAGGCGAAGATAATTCGCCGTAGTTGCCACATGGAAATCTTGCGGTCGATAGCGAGTGTAAAAACAGAAATCATTTCTCCGGAAGATACGCCGATGATATGTGCTCCAAGTACGGCACCATTCAATCGCCGTGCGATGACAATCATTAGACCATCAGTCTCATTGTCGGTGTTTGCGCGATGGTTTGCTGTGTACGGTACTTCGATACGCATTATTTCTTGCGCAGAATATTTTTCTAACGCTGCTGTGTGAGAAAGACCGACTTGGGCCATCTCGGGTTTTGTGTAGGTAACTTTAGGTACTGCTTTTTTAGTATTTAAACGTACCCATCCTTTACTAAGGACATGCATGACCACCTGTCTCCCAATGTCGTCAGCAGTGTGAGTGAATTTCAGTTTCTGCGCGACGTCACCTACCGCATAGACATGTTTATTGCTGGTACGGTGTTGCTTGTCGACGACTATACCGTACGACTCTGACTTGATTCCAGCAATCTCCAAGCCTTCTGGGAGGTTCGGCACTCGGCCGATGGCGATAAGTACTTTATCGAATGGCACTGTAACTTCACCAGTTACTTCATCGTTCTCTTTCAGCTCGAAAACAGCCTCGTCACTTTCCACCTTTTGAATAAATGCATTAAGATGAATATCTATACCAAGTTTTTCAAACTCAGCTTGAATGATTGGTGAAATAGAATCATCTTCAAGTCGTGCGAAACGACTATCGATACTTGCAATAGTCACCTTACTTCCGAGCATTGCAAAAGCTTGCCCCATCTCCATTCCGATTGGTCCTGAACCGATGATAAGGAGTTTCTTCGGCACATCGTCCAACTCAAAGATATTTTGATTACTTAAGACATCCGATGTCTTAAGTCCTTCGACTTTGATCATTTGTGGGGAGGAGCCGGTGGCGATGATAGCTTTTTTATACCCGTAGGTTGTGCCATTTACCTTGATTGAACACTTTGTATGAAACACGGCTTCCCCCATGACTACATCAATACCCAGTTTTTCAAATGTTTCAGGCGTTTCTTCTTCAAGGATACTATTTACTTTGTCTCGCACGTAGTTGAATGCTTCTGTACGGTAGGTTTCACCTTCTTTACTCTGTCCTGAAATCTGTTTGGCAGCATGATAACTCTTCGCATGATGCAGAAGCGCTTTACTTGGAATACACCCTGAGTTAGTGCACTCTCCACCGATATGTTCACGTTCCACAAGAAGAACTTTCTTTCCAACTTTGGAAAAACCAACTGCGGTAGTAAGACCTCCTGAGCCTGCGCCGATTACTACTATGTCGTATAAGCTCTGCTTCATAAAGAATTGTTACTAAGTATTACTTTCATTATACGGGAGGAGAGGGATATTTCTTTCAAACAAAAACCGCGCTTAAGCGCGGAGGGGAAGTGACCAAAGTAAAAATTCATTTTTACTTTGGTCACTTCCGTGTTTAAGGATTTATATTTTTGGTACCAACAAATACTTTTGATACGCTTGTATCATCAGTTGGTTGTGGATCCATGCTGTACAGAACTTGAATCTCTGTTGATGCGATACTTGTGCCATCTTCGGTAATGGCGACAAAAATATATTCCAGACTCAGAAGTTTGAATCCATTATTCCCATCAGTTTTGTTCGCAACCCTAAATCGCATTTCGTACGGTATGGTACCGCAATCAGCAAAACTCACTTCCGTGACTGTGTCTTCAAGACCAGTGAGTGTCATGCACACAGTATGTTCCTTTGGCAGCCAAATGTATTCTTCATCCACAGAGCCAGCGTGTGCCTGGCTAAACGAAAATGTCATTAAGCAAAGGGCAGTAAGTATATGTCGCATTATAAAACCTCCCAGGTTTGATGAACTTATTGGAGCATCAACTCCTCATTTATATATCTTACCTTGGTTACTTCAGAGAATGGATGATTGCTGTGACTAGTAATAAAAGCTTCTGATGTCAAAAAACACGTAACGGAGCAATCCGTTACGTGTTTAAGTTTTTGCATGCTTTCTTTAGTCAGAGAACTGGAAGATGCTTGCAAGACGATCTTTGGTGACGTTTGAGCCATATCCGTCATGTGCAAGTACGTTTGTATTGCTTCCAAATGAAAGTGGTGAAGTACCAACTTTTAGCGGAATAACTTTCAGTGTTGCAATGGTTGTATCTTGTCCCGCAAATGGAGTCACTGTCCCACACTGGTAGAAGATACGACCAGTAATGTTGTCGACTTCTTTTGTAATGATAAATTGTTCTTCGCAAAGGCTTTCCGATAGCCTCACGTCATATACATGTACGTATGTCGGGTCAAAATAAAACTCTACTTCTGCAGCATTTAAAAGTGTTTGATTACCTTGGAGGGTAATTTCAACTGTATTTACATCAATTTGTATCGCTTGGATGTCTACGGTTTTCGCAGGGAATACATAGAGTGCGGCACTAGTGAGTGTTGAAGAGAATAAGAGTACGACAAAAACAGGGATAAGCACTGTTGCAGTCACTGCAAAACTTCGAGAAACTTCTGACTCAAAGGATTGGAGGGCAGCTGTGTATGCCTCACGTAAATAAGTGAAGGGATTGATGATGTGTTTCATAACGTTTCTCTATTTGAGAAGAATACAATAACATATTTTTATATAAAGTCAAGGTATGCGATGTCATATCTAAAAGAAAACACGCAGAGGTTTTCTTTTTAGAAAACACAGCGCGTGTTGTGACAGAACGGCCGCTGGCCGCCCTGTCAATTATTTAGCTGTTTGGCTCTCGCACGACAAGGATGCTAGGGTTTCCCCTCGCAATCTTCCTCACTTGGTGGAAAAAACTACCTGTGTCATGAGCCTCGACGTGACGCAGGGCCATGTACGCTTTGTAGATGTGAAGATCCAGCATGTCGTCGGGATTTGCCTTGATGCCTGATAGCATCATATCGCCCTCAACGGCAGTGAATTCAAAAATGCAGACATCGAGACAAAGCTTTTCGAGTTCTGCTACGTTCGGATCTTCGAACATGACCAGCATGAGCGGCACCGTGCCACCAATGCGAGTAAATTCTTGATCGACGATACGGCTGTCGACCATCTTTCCGGTGTTGAAAGACGTTTCCATGTCTGCTTCAGATATGCTCTGTGCGTAAGTCTGGCCAGACAGGCCAAGGAAGATAGTGATAGAAAGTACAATTGAGCGAATCATGATGATCTCCTGTTGCTCGGGGTGAAAACGAAGTGAATATTCGTTCCCTTAACCTATTTGTATTATATCATATTTTAGTATAAAAGTCAATATTCATCCTAAACCAAAGGTATTGGGATGTATGTTGCACATAATTGACCACTTAAAAGCTTCGCTTTAAGTGGTCATTTAAGGGTATTATTTCGTTGCTTAAATGGGATAAATGCCGTATAGTACTCGCACTTTGTCCTTGGACAATTACTTTCTCCGACGAAATACATATATATGTATATGAAAAGGTGAAGGGAGGCGCGTAAGAGTTATTTTTTACGTGATTTATTATTTACACACATATTTAACATTATTATGGCACGAGCATTTCCACTAGATCGACTACGTAACTTCGGTATTGTTGCGCACGTTGATGCTGGTAAAACAACTACATCTGAACGAATTCTTTTCTATACAGGAATGAGTCATAAGATTGGTGAAGTTCACGACGGTGAAACAGTCACTGACTGGATGGACCAAGAACGAGAGCGTGGTATTACTATTACTTCTGCTGCTATTTCTTGTAACTGGTCAAAAACACTAGAAACAGATCGAGACAATAACGATAAAAAGTTCACCTTTAACATTATTGATACTCCAGGTCACATCGACTTTACTGCAGAGGTAAAGCGTTCTATGCGTGTACTTGATGGTGCGGTTGTGGTATTTGATGGTGCTGCTGGTGTAGAGCCACAGACTGAAACAAACTGGGGGTATGCTGACGAAGCTGCAGTGCCACGAATCTGTTTTGTAAACAAGATGGACAAAATGGGAGCTGACTACGATGCTGCGGTTAAATCTATCGAAGAACGTCTTTCAAAGAAAGCGTGCCGAATCCAGATTCCTATGGGGGCAGAAAATGACATGCGTGGAGTGGTAGACCTTATCACTATGAAATCGTACTCTTTTTCAGGAGAAATGGGAACAGATGTTACTGAAGCGGACATTCCTGAAGAGTTTGTTGCAGAAGCAGTAGCACGTCGAGCGGAACTTGTTGAACGAGTTGTGGAGCATGATGATGCGCTTATGGAAGCTTTTCTTGAAGGAAATGAACCTTCAAACGAAGACTTGAAACGAGTACTTCGTGTTGCGGTGCTCGCAAATGAAATCTTCCCTGTTATGGCCGGTACTGCATTGCAGAACATCGGTGTACAACTTGTACTTGATGCTGTGGTTGACTACCTCCCGTCTCCACTTGATCTTCCTGATATTCAAGGAACTGACATCAAAGATGAAGAAACTGTCATCACACGGAAACCTTCTGATGATGAACCATTGAGCGCTCTTGTGTTCAAACTACAAGACGATAAGTTTGTGGGGCAACTTGCATTCTTCCGTGTGTATTCAGGTACGATGAAGTCTGGGACATACATCATGAACTCATCTACTGGAAACAAAGAACGAGTAGGACGAATCGTACGACTTATGGCAGACAAACGAGAAGAGGTGGATGAAGTGTACGCAGGAGAGATTGCTGCAGCGGTAGGAATTAAAGAAGTAAAAACTTCACATACACTTTGTGATGTGGATGCACCGATGCTCCTTGAAACTATTACGTTCCCTGAACCAGTGGTTGCAGTGCGTGTAGAGCCTAAAACAAAGCAAGACCAGGAAAAAATGGGAATGGCACTTAAACGACTTTCTGATGAAGACCCTACATTTAAGGTATCTTCTGATCCTGAAACACTTGAAACTATTATTGCTGGTATGGGTGAGCTTCACCTCGACATTCTTGTTGACCGAATGAAACGAGAGTTTGGTGTTGAAGCGGATATTGGTAAGCCACAAGTAGCATACCGAGAAACAATCCAACGAGAGGCCGAAGCAGAACACAAGTACATCAAGCAGTCAGGTGGACGTGGGCAATACGGTCACGTGAAGATTCGAATCAAGCCGCTTGAAGCACTAGAGTTAGATGAGGATGGTGAACCAAAGAAGCTTGCAAAGAATGTAACGCGAGAAGACCATTTCGAATTCATCAATAGTATTAAGGGAGGTGTGATTCCACAGGAATACATTGTTCCAGTAATGAAAGGGTGTAAGGAAGCTATGGCGAGAGGGCAGGTTGCTGGATACAAGATGGAAGATGTATCAATTGAGCTTTACGATGGTTCATACCATGACGTGGACTCAAGTGAAATCGCCTTCAAACTTGCAGGAATCAATGCATTTAAAGAAGCTTCCAAGCGTGCAAGCGCAGTACTCCTTGAACCGGTGATGAAGGTTGAAGTACGAACACCAGAAGAATACTTAGGAGACGTAAATGGAAACATTTCTTCTAAGCGTGGACAGGTTGAAGGTTCTGAAGAACTCGGAGGAAAGACTATCGTAAATGCGAAAGTACCACTCTCTGAAATGTTCGGATACACAAACTCACTACGATCTATGACACAAGGACGCGCCTCAATGACTATGGAATTTGACCACTACGAAGTAGTACCACCAAATGTCGCTGCCGAAATTAAAGCAGCGAGAGGCATTAAGACCGAAGAAACAGAAGAATAAAAATAAGGCACCCCGCAGGGTGCCTTATTTTTATTCTTCGTGAGGTCTTAATGAAGGTTACCAGCTATTTTTACCTTAGTAAAAATAGCGATAACCTGAACAGATCCTGTAAGGATTAAAAGACCGAAGAAACAGAGGAGTATTCTTCGTGAGGTCTTAATGAAGGTTACCAGCTATTTTTACCTTAGTAAAAATAGCGATAACCTGAACAGATCCTGTAAATAAATTTTCTTTCCCTGCACTCATGAATCATAAAAGTAAACTTTTACGATATCATTCGTTTGTGAAAGTAAGGATTAAAAGTTGATGATTTACTCTCTCTATATACCGATTAGCTAATTAGAAACTTGACCCTAATGACTGAAGACCAATAAAGCAAAGGACCGGCACTGGCTGGTCTTTTGCTTTACATATTCATTAAAATTATGCATACTCGACCGTGAAGAAGAAATTTTGCAACCATGGAGTTACGCAAATGTTTGATCCTTTAAACCCAATATTTGAAGCTTATGACTGGGAAGCTGGACATACTGATGATAAGTTAGTCTTTTTGAAAGAGTACGATGACTGCTCCTTTGGTTGTGAAGTTAGAGGAGGCATGACTGAAGCAGATGATTTGTGGGTCTCTACAGCTGCGTCTCTAGTGTTACAACTAGAAACTAGTGCCTCAGACGAAACTATTCTGAGTCGGCTTGGTTTGCTCGAGGAATGCTCAGTTGATTTTTTTCGTGATGAACCGTTGATTAAAAAAATGTCAACGTTTTGGTTCAAAGAAAATAAACTAGCCCAGATTTCAGTGAGTAACATTTGGGTTGGTCATACCTACATGCTCTGTAGCCCTTATGAACTATATGTAGCTTCAGCTGATAAAGCTTGTTACGCGCAACATGCTTTTCTGAAACGCATTGAAAGCAAGCTGACTGAAGTGTTAACACAACCGGATGATAGTGTGTGGGCCTCTGTGCCCGAAACCTATGGTCAGATTGTGACTCACCCGGGCCAGGCGTTGGCAGCAAATTCAAATAGAAAACCGCCATAAAGTAATAACCGCACAATCAAATCGCATGCGCGAGATTGTGCGGTTTGTTTGTATTCTGGTCCAGAATATCGCTTGCAAAAAAGGTCGATTCTGGTACTATTGCCGCACCGATACGACTTATACTGTGTCGGGGAAACTATACTGCTCATTGTCATACCTGCAGTGGAAATGTGGCGCGATGTTCTCGCGGCCCTACATTTGCACTGGAGAAGCTTTTTATTTTTATATTAAAATTAGGAAGCAGCCGTGTGCGGTATATATTTATTAAAGTTAAGCTATTATTATGGCAGATTTCGATCGAACTAAGCCGCACGTAAACGTAGGAACTATTGGTCACGTAGACCACGGTAAGACTACACTTACAGCTGCAATTCTAAACGTACTAGCACAAGCTGGTGAAGGTTACACAGCAAACCTTAAAGCTGTAGAGGATATTGACAAAGCGCCAGAGGAAAAGGCGCGAGGTATCACTATTTCTCTTTCTCACTCTGAGTATGAGACTCCAAATCGACACTACGCACACATTGATGCGCCAGGTCACGCGGACTACATTAAGAACATGATTACTGGTGCAGCGCAGATGGACGGTGCGGTACTTGTAGTTGCTGCAACGGATGGTGCGATGCCACAAACTCGTGAGCACGTACTTCTTGCAAAGCAAGTTGGTGTACCAAACATGATCGTATTTATGAACAAGTGCGATATGGTTGATGATGAAGAAATGCTTGAGCTCGTTGAAGAAGAGCTTCGAGAAATGCTTACAAAAAACGGATTTGATGGCGAAAACGCACCTATCATTAAAGGTTCAGCACTTAAGGCTCTTGAAGATCCTGCTGGAGAATGGGGTAAGAAAGTTCTTGAGCTTACGCAAGCAATGGATGACTTCTTCCCGATTCCAGAACGAGATCTTGATAAGCCATTCCTTATGCCAGTTGAGGACATTTTCTCAATTGAAGGACGTGGTACTGTGGTAACTGGTCGTGTAGAACGAGGAGCTGTAAAGGTTGGAGAGGAAATTGAAATTGTTGGAATGAAAGACACTGCAACAACTACTGTTACAGGTGTTGAGATGTTCAACAAGCAACTGGATCGAGCACAAGCTGGAGACAATGCAGGTATCCTTCTACGAGGTACTAAGAAAGAAGAGGTACACCGAGGTCAAGTGCTTGCTGCTAAGGGGTCTGTAACTCCTCACACTGAGTTCGAAGCTGAAGTATACGTACTTGGTAAGGAAGAAGGTGGGCGTCACACTCCATTTTTCTCAGGTTACAAACCACAGTTTTACATCCGAACAACGGACGTAACTGGTGACGTAACACTTGCTGAAGGTACTGAAATGGTTATGCCTGGACAAACTGCAACTTTCAAAGTGAAGCTTGTAGCTCCTGTAGCTATGGAAGAACAGACAAACTTTGCTATCCGTGAGGGTGGTAAGACAGTAGGAGCCGGCGTAGTTACTAAAATCGTAGCCTAACAAACTCGCATATTACTTCATCTGCTGCGTTGTGTTTCGGTAATGAAACGCTCATCGTACCTTACGTACGCCTCGCGTTTCATTCCTCACACGTCTTGCATATAAAGCAATCTAGCAAGTTTGCGAAAGCAATTAATTATTATGGCTACAACATCTAAAAAAGACACAAAGAAAGAAGCAAAGGACGCAACTCCAAAGCTTCGAATCCGTGTCCGTGCATATGAGCACAAGATTCTTGATGCATCTGTAAAGCAGATTATCGATACTGCAATGCGTTTCGACGCAAAAGTGGTAGGACCAATCCCGCTTCCAACGGAAATCAAGAAATACACAGTCAACCGTTCGTCATTTGTCCACAAGGATGCGCGAGAACAATTCGAAATGCGAATGCACAAACGTGTAATCGACATCATGGAACCGAATGCGAAAGTGGTTGAAGCACTCACGAACTTGTCACTACCCTCAGGTGTGAACATCGACGTGAAAATGATCTAAATTTCCTTAAATGAGCGATCTGCGGCGTTGAGATTTCAGTTTTATCAGTCACGGTACCTATGTACCGCTCCCGATAAAACTTCATCTCGCCTTGCAGCTCATCAATTTTAAGAAAATTTGATAGTCCGTGAGGATAACAAAAGACCGACAGCTAAGCTGTCGGTCTTTTGTTATATGTATAAAAATTCCCGAAGACCAAGGTGGCCTTCGGGTACTTTCCGCGCTAGGTGTTGAAACGAGTTTGTTTTTTCCGTGCTCCTTTTGCAGAACGAATTTCTGCGCCATTGTCGAATGCCCGGTGCGGCTTCTCTTCAATCAGATGAATTATGGGAATGTCTGACAACATATGTGCTTCCATTGGAGCAAATAGTTCGAGTCCTTTCTGCGGTCTGAACAGTTCATCCAGCAATGCAAGGACTGGAGGTTCTTCACTCACAACCTTTTCCATAAGCCTCAAAACATCTGCTACAGGAAGGTTACGCGTCGCTAATATTTCTCGGACTTCTGCTCCGAGGCGCTCGAACGCCCCTTCATCAAGTGGTTCACCTGATGTTGTGAATATAAGACTTGTGTCTAGCTCAAGCTGTTTCAACAGAGCAAGAACAGCACCAACATCAGCTGTTGCAACTATTATTTTTCCATCTGAATTGCTCATCGGTATCTCCCATGGTTGATGTACTAATTTAGTGCAACAGTACTACACTTTTAGCCAAACGCAACATCTTGAAGAGATATCGCCGAGATGGGGTATGCTTACCTTTCCTCCTCTTATAGATACCACCACGTCCCTGAATGTTCGGAATCTTCTGAATGTTCTGGATGATCCATCAGGCAGATATGACCCTCGTAACCTTTAAGAGGCGTTCTGTCTTCATTAATGATGCAGGTAGCAAAACTTATACCTTTTGGAGTGGTCGCGGTACCGTCACTATTGTTATTACTACGAAATGTGCAATCATCACGCCTTTTTAAACGCTGCGCTTGTTAATTTGTACCAATAAAAGTAACCATGAATGTCTTGCAATTATTGTATAAATACGTATACTACTCCCAGCTTTAAAAGACCTATGTTCGATGATTGTTTGCTTGCAGACATGAGAACCAATGGGCAGAAATCGCACCGTTTTTGTGTGAGCATTCTGCTCGCGCCAAAACGGTGCGATTTCTCATTTGTTGGTCTAACAAAGCTACTATTATTAGACTAGTTCAATTAAATAAATGAAATTTATTTTAGGGACGAAGGAAGGGATGACGCAGGTGTTTGACGCTGACGGAACTTGTCACGCAGCAACTATCCTCCGAGTATCTCCAGCGACCATCACGCAAGTGAAGACGCAAGAGAAAGACGGATATAGTGCGGTACAGGTAGCAACAGGATCTCGACGAGAGAGTCTTGTGCCTAAGGCCGAACGTGGACACACTGGTGGAAACTTCCGACATGTGAAGGAATTCCGAACACGAGTAAACTACGACGAATCAGTGGATGGTCTTGAAAAAGGTCAAATAGTTGAAGCTTCAACTTTTGAAGCAGGAGACAGCATTGTTGTTGCAGCAATCTCGAAAGGGAAAGGATTCCAAGGTGTAGTAAAGCGATATAACTTTAAAGGTAATAAAGCTACTCACGGACAGAAACACACGTTGCGAGCACCTGGTTCAATTGGAGCTACAGGGCCAGCACGTGTATTTAAAGGAACACGAATGGCAGGACGTATGGGATCTGACCAGACAACGGTCAAAAATCTCCGCGTACTACAAGTAAACGCTGCAGAAAATCTACTTCTTGTAAGTGGAGCAGTACCAGGTCGAAAAGGAACATTAGTAGAGGTACGAAATGTGTAATGCTTATGGATACAAAAATATTTACTCAAGATGGAAAGGAAAACGGTAAGGTAACACTTCCGGAATCAGTATTCGGTGTAAACTGGAACGCTGACCTTGTACACGAGGTTGTTGTGTCAATGAAAAGCAACGCACGCGCAGGTACCGCACACACAAAGGATCGAAGTGAAGTACGCGGAGGTGGTGCAAAGCCATGGAAGCAAAAGGGAACAGGTCGTGCGCGACACGGTTCTCGACGTTCACCGATCTGGTCAGGTGGTGGTGTTACCTTCGGACCTCGAAGTGAAAAAGACTACTCAAAGAAAATTAACAAAAATCTGCGAGCGAAAGCTTTCGCAATCACACTCTCAAAGAAATTTGCTGATGGTGAGATGATTTTCGTCGACAACTTTGCATTTGAAGCTCCAAAAGCATCAGAAGCAAAAGCGTCAGTAGTAGCACTTGCAAAGGGAACTGGTATTGAAGAACTCGCAACAAAGCGAAAGAATACAGCACTTGTAGTACTTTCAAAGCGTGACGAGAACACTGAAAAAAGTTTCCAAAACTTCGGTAATATCGAAGTTGTACAAGCTAAGGACATCAACACTGTTGATCTTCTTACTTACAAATATGTGATTGTCGCAGACCCGTCTGTTTCTATCGAAGCACTTGCAAATCGAGCTGCTAAGAAGAATGAAAAGGCAACAGCGTAATTACAGTCAATAAAAAATTATTATGGCACTCTTTAGTCGAACAAAAAAAACATCTGCAAAAGCAGATAAAAAAACTGGAGAGAAGACAGCGGAAAAGACAGTCTCTACAAAACCTGTAGTAAGTAACTCATTTCCCACTGACCGCGATCTCGCGGGTGTAATTGTAAAGCCACACGTTACTGAAAAAGCAGTAGGTATGGGCGAACGAAATGTGCATACATTTATCGTTCGACCTGACGCTACAAAGTACCTTGTGCGCGACGCAATTAAATCTCTCTACAATGTGACGCCGGTGAAAATCAACATCGTGAACAAAACTCCTCGACAGTTTAAGTCGAAAACAAAAGGACGCCGATTAACAGAAAAAGGTGTGAAGAAGGCATACGTCTATTTGAAAGACGGAGATTCAATCAACCTAGTGTAAGTATGAATGTCACTGATACAGTGGCAGCATACAGCACAGAAATTAACTATTGGGTACCACTCAGATATTATGGTAAAAAAATATAAACCTACATCAGCGGGCCGTCGTGACGGCTCGGTGATTGAGTACAAGAAGTATCTTACTTCAACTGCAAGCAAACCACTAAAGGCACTTACAAAAGGTAAGAAGTCTACAGGAGGACGTAACAGCGCTGGACGTATCACAAACTGGTACCGAGGAGCTGGTAATAAACGAAAATACCGACAAATCGATTTTAAGTTTGATAAGAAAGATGTCCCTGCGAAAGTAGAGACTATCGAGTACGATCCGTACCGAACTGGTTTCATTGCTTTAGTTCTGTATGCAGACGGCGCACGGCGGTACATTCTTTCACAGCAAGGAATGAAGGAAGGTGATACATTTGTAGTTTCTGAAACTGCAAAGCCAACCAAAGCCAACCGCCTTCCTCTCGCAAACATCCCACTTGGTACATTCGTGTATGCAGTGGAGATGAAGCCTGAAGGTGGAGCACGTATTGCTCGAGCTGCAGGTATCCACGCAGAAGTGATCGCTCACGATGCAGGATACACAACACTCAAAATGCCATCAACTGAGATCCGTAAGGTACTCTCAACATGTTGGGCAACAGTCGGTGAAGTATCAAACGAAGAACATCGTCTGGTATCAATCGGTAAAGCAGGACGCGCACGACACATGGGACTTCGACCGAAGACTCGTGGTACTGCGAAGAATGCAGTTGACCACCCACATGGAGGTGGTGAAGGTAAATCTCCTCGAGGACACAAACGATCTCGCACAAAGCAAGGTCGACCAACAGGAAAGGGTCAAAAGACTCGATCACCGAAGAAACACTCAAACAAATTGATTGTTTCAAGACGAAAGCCAGGACCACTGATGGGTGGGAAGCGGTAAAACAAAGAAAAACCCCAGGCTTAAGCCTGAGGTTTTTCTTTGTTTTAACAACTGCCTTGAGGCAGTTGTGACCGCTTCCCAAGACGGAGTCATGTTGCTTTAGCAACAGACGAGTCGGGGTCGCGAGTACTTACTAGAATTGGAGCGGTAGCGAATAATTATAGTTAGTAACTTGGGTGGGAAGAGATAAACCAAAGAAAAACACTCCCTTTAAAGGGAGTGTTTTTCTTTGTTTTAACAACTGCCTTGAGGCAGTTGCGGATCTCTTGCCAAGCCGGAAACATGTTGCTTTAGCGACAGTTGAGGTGGGGTCGAGAACACTTAGTAGGTTTGGAGTCGAAGACGAAAAAAATATACTTAGTGATTGGCGACGAACACCGTAAATGTCAAAAAGACAATACAAAAAGGGGTATGTAACTCACATACCCCCAACCTATTCTTTTCTTGTCAGAGCTTTTGATGTCGGCACGCCATTAGCAACAAACTGCATCATTCCTCTTATAGCGCGTTCGCTTGGTTCAATACCTGCACATAACAGAACTTCGCGACCGTCGTGTGAACGAGCCCAGCGTGCGATGACTCCTGGACCGTTGCCGTATTTCCTGTCGTCAGCCATCGCATCATCAAATGCTGCGAGTACAACGGCAGCAAAAAGTTTCCTCATTTTGTTGCCTTGATCGATAGTGTGGCTATGTTCTTCACTTACAGCGTTAAATCCAATTTTTGCCATTGCTCTTTTCCTTGTGTAAGATTTCCTAAAGAAATATACCCAAAAGAAACAAAAAAGCAAGGAGCTAAGCTCGTTAGATATTAGATTCTTTTGTATCGAAGTTTAAACAATACTACGGTTAAACGTAGTATTGTTTAAATTCCAGGCTTCCTCTCCCGCTGTTTAAACTCAAAATTTCTCATCTTCTTGTGTTCTTTAAGTAGCTTAAATATATTTTTAGGATTTCCGTCTGTATGAATAGCTACTTTCTGTACGCTTTGTCCTGAGATAATGAGTTCCATGCCCGCGGTAGTGTATACCGCGGTCACAAAGCGTGCACCTGTACCTTTACGACTGTTAGTTTTTATCTCGCCAGGAGCAATCATCTTTACCCCGGAGATACCTTTAAGTATGCGAACCACCTCCTGAGCAGTCTCCGTAAGGGTCGTATGTTCTTTTCCTCGGGGTTTAGGCATATGTAGAATGACTATAACATAAAAAGAAAAGGCCGGGTTTCCCAGCCTTTAGTTTGAGTGTGTGCGGTGTTTAGGGGTTAAGTCCAGCCAGAATCCCAGGCCCAAAAGCTTCTGTTGCGACGTCGACTGCTTCTGCTGCAGGCCCTTTAGCCTTACCCAGGGGATCTGTTTCTTCTGTGACGTAATCAAGCGGTGGGACCTTAAGGACCATCGCTTTTCCGTCATCTTGCCCATCGCTTTGCTTCGGGTCATGTTCAGTGAGCATGTGTGGCATCGTTTGTTTCTCCCTGTGTGCTTTGATATTGCGCTATAATCGCAGAATCAAAGCCAGTTACGCCCTTTAAGAGCAAGTTAGCAAGTTTTTCAATTCCTGCTCCGCATTTTTGGCTGATTTAAGTAGTTCAGGTGGCAAAATCGCCTACTCTTCATACAATTGTGGCATATCTCTTACCTCCTAACCCCTTTGTACCGCGAATCAGTCATTCATACAAGTTGTATCTGTTAACTTCTTATGAGATAACGGCATTTTACACCAAATTGGTACAATGGATCAGGGAGACCTCCCGGGGCCATTATTGTGTTGACTTTACAACATATTTCACGTAATATAGCCCCGTTCTAACCTCGTTTTGGATTCGCCTCTGGTAGGGCAATCCCTAACAATAAACCGTTACACTAACCTATCGATGTGATAGGGGAGGCAGAATAATTATTAAGTATGCGGATATAGCGAACCGTTCGGTTTTCTATATTCGCAACATCTTCTTTAAGATATATACAATGTCACGATCTCTATATAAAGGTCCCTATGTTGACGAGAAACTGTTGAAAAAAATTGCTGGTAAAAAAGGCGTTGAAACAGCAGTAATCAAGACATGGGCGCGTGATTCGATGATTGCACCTGAAATGGTAGGCTTCACATTTGGAGTACACAATGGAAAGGATCATATTGAAGTTCTTGCAACTGAAGATATGGTAGGTCATCGATTAGGTGAATTCTCACCCACGAAAAAATTCTACCGACATGGTGGAAAGATGCAGAAAGAACTTGATGTTAAGAAGAAAGAAGCTGAAATCGCAGCTGCTAAAGCTGCTAAAGCCTCATAACCTTGCGTAAGAAACTATGAAAGCAGTTCTAAAAAACTACCGACAGTCTCCGCGTAAGGTTCGACTTATCGCAGATCTTGTTCGAGGGAAGAAAGTTAACGAAGCATTGGCAGTACTAAAGTTTGCTGAAAAGCGAGCGGCAGAGCCATTTGCAAAGGTTATCAAATCAGCACAGGCAAATGCTATTCAAGCAGGCGAAAGTGCAGATACACTATTTATCAAAATGGTGGCTGTAAACAAAGGTACTGTACTGAAGCGTTTCCGAGCACGAGCTCGTGGAAGTGCATCACGTATCAACAAACGAAACAGTCACATTGCCGTTGAACTCGGTACTAAGTAATAGGAACATACTATGACACACATAGCACATCCATATGTACAACGACTGGGTATCAACCGTGACTGGAAGAGTCGTTGGTTCGCAACTGACCCAGCAAAGTATCGCGAATATCTTCGTACTGATGCAGCAATCCGTAAACTTCTTGCAAAGAAGCTTAAGGGAATGTCTGTAGATGTTGTTGAAATTGAGCGAGATGATAAGGCACTACGTATTCTTATCAAAACTGCACGTCCCGGTCTTATCATCGGTCGTTCAGGTGAAGGAGCAACAAAACTTCGACATGATGTCGATATGCTCTTACGAAAATTGAAACTTGCAGAAAAGCCAGAAATCAAAATTGACATCGAAGAGGTGCGTTCTGTTGAAACAAGCGCAGCTATCGTTGCTCAAATGGTGGTTGAAGGTTTTGAAAAACGAATGCCATTCCGACGTGTACTCAAACAAACTGTTGAGAAAGTTATGGCAAACCGAGATGTTCAAGGAGTTCGTATCAGTGTTTCAGGCCGCCTTGGTGGTGCTGACATGGCGCGACAAGAACAACTTAAAAAAGGTCGAATTCCGCTTCAAACACTTCGTGCTGACATCGACTATGCTCGAGAGCGCGCTAATCTACCGTATGGTGTGATTGGTATTAAGGTTTGGATTTATCGAGGTGATGTGTTCGCAGACCGCAAGACAGGTACTGAGGAAAAGAAAGCGACACAACACACTAATCGTACTGCTTAAGTAACCACGTTATGTTATTTCCAAAAAAGGTAAAGCACCGTAAGTGGCAAGTGATGCGAAGAAGTCCAGCAAAACTATTGCGACCTGACACACGAGGTGTCACCGTAGCATTTGGTTCATACGGATTGAAAGCAACTGCGCAAGCACGTGTGCGATCAAACCAGATTGAAGCTGCACGTCGTGTTATCTCACGAACACTCGGTAAAACAGGTAAGATTTGGATTCGTATCTTTCCGGATCGGCCAGTAACCAAAAAACCTGCCGAGATGGGTATGGGTAAAGGTAAAGGTGATCCTGAATACTTCATGTTTGAAGTACGTCCCGGTCGTATATTATTCGAAATTGACGGTGTCTCTGAAGAAATCGCGCGAGAAGCATTGCGAAAGGCAGCTTGTAAGCTCCCTGTAAAAGCAAAGTTTGTGAAGCGTGAAGAGACTCGTGTGTAATCAAAGTGACTATGAGTAACTATAAAGATATTCAAAAGAAGAGTGATGCGGAGATTGTTTCTTTTGTTCAAGAACAGCGAGAAGCACTCCGTTCATCTCGCTTTGGTGCAGCTGGTGCAGGTACGGGTGACGTAAAGGTAGTTCGTACTGCCAAGAAAAACGTTGCACGAAGCCTCACGGAGCTCAACGCACGGAATGCAAAACAGTCTAACAAAAACGCATAATTGGTATGTTTGGTAAAAAAGAAACAACCGAAGCAACAGCGGAAGTAAAGACAGGAGGACGCGTACTACGCGGAACTGTTGTTGCTGCGAAGATGCAAGATACCTGTACAGTGGCTGTTGAACGATTTGTGAAGCACCCAAAGTACAAGAAGTATCAACGACGTACAAAGAAGTATCTCGTGCATGATGCTGGTAATACAGCTACTATAGGTCAAAAGGTCGAAATCAAGGAGACTCGTCCCGTTTCAAAGCGAAAATACTTTGAACTCGTAAAAGCATAAGCGTATGATACAACCACAAACAATTGTAAAGATTACTGACAACTCTGGAGGTAAGATTGGTCGAGTATTTAAGGTACTTGGCGGTTCTAAGAAGCGTTATGCTGAACTAGGCGAGTTGGTAATTCTTTCAGTACAATCTGCTGAACCACGTAAAGGCGTTAAAAAGAAAGACGTCGTGTGTGGTGTAGTAGTGCGTCAGAGGAAAGCGTACCGTCGAAAAGATGGTTCGTATGTGTCATTTGATGACAACGCTGTTGTCCTCATTGATAAAGAAAAGAAGGAACCTAAGGCAAACCGTGTGTTTGGCCCTATCCCACGTGAATTATCAGAGGCTGGTTTCCAGAAGATTGTATCTCTGGCTCCCGAAGTCGTTTAATCTAAATAGAAATTCGTATGAAAATCAAAAAAGGAGACAACGTCATCGTGATCGCTGGTAAAAGCAAAGGGAAGACAGGTATTGTTGAACAGGCTTTTCCAAAGACTGAAAAAGTACTCATCGATGGTGTAAATGTAGTCACACGACACCAGAAGAACAAACGTGCTCGATCAGCAGGTCAAATTGTTGAAAAAAGTACACCCATTCATGTTTCAAACGTAGCACTCTTAGAAGGTAAGAAGGCGGTACGTGTAGGATACATGGTCGAAACAGATGGTGATAAGACTACGAAGGTTCGTGTTGCACGACCTTCAGGTAAGAAAATCTAATTATGGCAACATTAAATATGCAAACAAAGCTTGCGGCCGTGTATGATTCTCTTAAGGATACATTCGCATACACAAACGTAATGCAAGCACCACGTATTGAGAAGGTTATCGTTTCTACGGGCACTGGTAAGATTGATGATAAAAATAAGATTGCTCTTATTCAAGATCGACTTGCTCAGATTACAGGTCAGAAAGCGTCACCTCGAGCAGCTCGAATGTCAATTGCGACTTTCAAGCTACGAGAAGGGGATATTGTTGGATACCAAGTCACACTTCGTGGCGAACGTATGCGAACATTCCTCGATAAGCTTATCGACGTTGCTTTGCCACAAACTCGCGACTTCCGTGGGTTAAATGCAACAGCTATCGATGAAATGGGAAACATCACACTTGGTCTGAAAGACCATACGATCTTCCCAGAAACAGTAAACGAGGATATTAAAGATGTGTTTGGTCTAGCGATAACTATCGTAACAACCGCAAAGACTCCTGCGGAGGCTGAAGCGCTTTTACGACATATCGGTTTACCACTGAAAAAAGCAGAAACTGAAACTAAATAGTTTCTGATTCTGGTTTTTAGAAAGCAAACAGTTTTGCTTTCGTTCAGTGGTAAAAGTCGGAGACATGTTCTTTCTCTTCATAGAGAAAGAACGGTCGAGTCCGGCCAGGAAGTTCTTAGTAGAATTTGTACGTAGTACAAATTTTACTTAGAAACTTGACGGTACCGTTGAAAGTCAAACATTACTGAAAACTCAGATACAGAACGTAACGGTTCGAAGAGGTAACTCTATACAAAAACACGACAGCTTCGCTGTCGTGTTTTTGTATATGAATTTTAGATAAACACCCAAAATGGCCCTGATTTTGGGTGTTTAGCTCTTTCTAGGTGTTTCAGGCGGTTGTTTTCTTTAGAAAGCAACCGCCTGAAAAGGGTAAGAATAGTGATTTTACCATTGACTTCATGGGGTATTTTGCTATATTAGTGCACGAAGCGATATACGCATCTCTCACATATTCTTTAATAGGAAGGTGAAGAAGGACCGCTCTGTTGTAGTCAAACTAACGGGATAATCGAAAGATTCTCAAAGTTTGCAACAGAAGGCGTGTTTTGTGCTATGGGTGACCATGCAGTACGTATACGTGGAAGGCGAACTTGCGAAAGTGAGCAAGCCGGATTATTAGAGGAAAGTCATGACATCTTCATGAAACTATCCTAAGAAAATATAAATATATGGCACGAAAGTCAGTAATTATTCGGTCGCTACGCGTACCGAAATTCAAATCTCGTGTAGTGCGTCGTTGCAACCAGTGTGGTCGTAAACGAGGATACATGCGGGACTTCGACCTTTGTCGAATCTGCTTCCGAGAGCAAGCAAACGAAGGACATATACCAGGAATTAAGAAATCATCATGGTAGGCGATACAGTAGGAGATTTCATCATCCAGTTGAAAAACGCTGGAATGGTAGGGAACAAAGAAGTATCACTTCCGTATTCAAAGCTAAAGCATGCAATTGCAGATAAGCTTGTAAAGGAAGGATATCTCGTAACAGCAGAAACAAAAGGAGAAGGCGTAGCTAAGTCTTTGGACATGAAGCTTCAGTATGACGCAAATGGTTCACACCGAATCAGTGGCGTAAAACGAGTTTCAAAGCCAGGTCGTCGAGTCTATACAAAAGCTACAGAAATTTATCCAGTTAAGTTCGGTAAAGGGAAAATGATCCTTTCAACGCCAGTAGGTATCCTCAATGGAGAAGATGCACGTAAGGCAAACGTTGGAGGAGAGCAACTCTTTATCATCTGGTAATATGAGTCGATTAGGAAAAATTCCAGTAACTATTCCGGCAGGTGTTGACGTAACATTTGCAGACGGAGTACTTACAGTGAAAGGTCCCAAAGGGACGTTGACGCAAGATATGCGCGAAGATGTAACAGTGGTGGTCGCAGATGGCGTCATTACTCTTGCACCAGCAAAGGAAACCAAGGCAGCACAAGCTCTCTGGGGTACCTACGCAGCACTTGCACGAAACTTAGTTACAGGAGTTACTGAAGGGTTCAGTAAAGTACTTGAAATTGAAGGAGTAGGGTACCGTGCTGAAGTACAAGGACAGAAACTTACTATCAGCGTAGGATTCTCACATCCTGTACTGATGGATGTACCAGAAGGCATGACTACAACAGTAGAAAAGAGTGTCATTACCGTTTCAGGTATTGATAAGCATGCAGTCGGCCAGTTTGCTGCAAACATCCGTAAGGTTAAACCACCTGAACCATACAAAGGGAAAGGAATTCGGTATCAAGGGGAATATGTCATCCGTAAACAAGGTAAGAAAGCGGTGTAATACTTTAAATCACTTCATCTACGTCGTTGAGTTTCAAAAAATAATTTTAGTTGTGAGAAAGCCTGGGAGGCTTTCGCAAGAGGTTGCCAGATATTTCTTTAGAAATATCGACAACCTGTACAGTTCCTGTAAGGAACATGTGTACGACTCAAATTATTTTCATCACTCGTCTCGTATCTAAAGCAATTTAAACCATTACATATCTAAAGATCTATTATGAAAAAAACAATTCACAAAAAAGAAACACGCACACGACGACATGCTCGCATTCGTTCACGTGTTATCGGATCTGCTACTACACCTCGTCTTGCGGTATTTCGTAGTAACCGATACATCTATGCACAACTGATTAATGATGAAACTAATGCAACACTTGCATCAGCTGATTCACGAAAGGTAGGAAAGGGAACACTTTCAGAACGTGCAGTAGAGGTAGGAACTACCCTTGGGCAAGCAGCAAAGAAGGCAGGTATAGAATCAGCAGTATTTGACCGAGGAGGTTTCAAGTATCAAGGAGCAGTGGCTGCATTAGCAACTGGTGCCCGTGAAGCTGGTCTCAAATTTTAATCACTAATCTGAATATATATGTCAGAAGAAACAAAGCAGGAAGCTACAACGGAAGAGACAACAGTCTCTACCCCAGCACCTGAAGCGACAGAAACGAAAACAGAAGCATCTGCTCCTGTGGAAACACCCGCTTCTACCGATGCACCCGCTGCTGTTGATGCTACAGAATCAAAAGGCGCTACGCCTGGACGAAGCTCTGGCAGCTCACACGCAAGTGGTGATCGACGAAATCAGCGTAATCCGCGACGTCCTCGACGTGGTGGACGACGAACTGAACGTCCTCGACAAGAATTTGAACAAAAAATTGTAAGTATCCGCCGTGTAACTCGAGTTATGGCTGGTGGACGACGATTCTCATTCTCTGTCTCAATGGTTATTGGTGACAAGAAAGGAAAAGTTGGTGTAGGTGTTGGTAAAGCAGGAGATACACAACTTGCTATTGAAAAAGCAGCACGTAACGCGAAGAAGAATATGATTGTCGTACCGATGAATAAAGATCAACATATTCCTCATGATGTACATGTAAAATATGCGTCAAGTGAAGTGATGATGATGCCCGCACCAGGTCGTGGACTTGTAGCGGGGTCATCAGTACGTACCGTACTTGAGCTCGCAGGAGTAAAGGACGTTACTGCAAAGATTTTTTCTCGGTCGAAGAATAAGCTTAATAACGCGAAGGCTGCTGTTGAAGCACTTAAGCAACTAAAAAGCTCATAATATGCAATTACACGAATTAAAACCAACAACCGCACGAAAGACTGAGAAACGAATTGGTCGTGGTGGTAAGCGTGGTAAGACCTCTGGAAGGGGGCACAAAGGACAAGCAGCTCGTGCTGGTAACAGTACACGTCCAGAAATGCGTGAGATTATCAAGAAGATTCCAAAGCTTCGAGGTCACGGTATCAACCGTGCTAAGACTGTGAATGCTGAAAAGATAATGCCTACAGTGATTAACGTAAGTGCACTTGAAGCTGGATTTAAAGCAGGTGCAGAGGTAAATCCAAAAACACTTGTTGCTTCAGGTCTTATCTCATCACGACGCAAGAAAGCGCCTGCAGTTAAAATACTCGGTACAGGAGAACTTTCTCTTAAACTGACTGTTACTGCATGTGAAGTATCTGCTTCAGCGAAAGCGAAGATTGAGAAAGCAGGTGGAACAGTAGCGTAAGAATAGTGAGTAAAGAGCACCTCTGGTGCTCTTTCCATGCTAAAATACGAAACATTAGTTAATACGGAAATTATAAAATGCAGAAATTCATTCATAAGCTCAAGATAGCTTTCACTGAGAAAACAATTCGAAACCGAATCTTTTTTGTACTCGGTGCATTGATAATCTTTCGAGCACTCGCCGCAATACCAATTCCTGGTGTTGACGTAGCTGTTTTGGAACAGTTCTTCTCAAATAACGAATTCCTTGGTTTGATGAACATGTTTTCTGGAGGTGGATTGGCTAACCTTTCGATTGTAATGCTTGGTGTCGGGCCGTACATTACTGCCTCAATTATCATGCAGCTTTCAACGGTGATGTCACCACGCCTGAAAGCGATGCACTCAGAAGACGGAGAATCAGGACGTGCAAAATTCCAACAATACGGGCGTATGCTCACATTACCGTTGGCAATTTTACAAGGTTTTGGATTTCTCTCACTCTTGCAAAACCAGGGTGTGATTTCAGGGCTTTCTTCATTTGAATTTGGAGTCAATGTCATGCTGATTGTTGCAGGGTCACTCCTTCTTATGTGGGTTGGTGAATTGGTCACCGAATTTGGTATTGGTAATGGTGTATCCATTATTATCTTTGCTGGAATTGTTGCGAGTATCCCTCAGACCATGAGTCAGTTGGCATTTGCGTTTACTGACCCATCACAACTTCCATTGTATATAGGATTTGTCTTTATAGGACTCGCTATTATCTATGCCGTTGTAGTGATGACTGAAGCGGAGCGTCCGATACCGATTACTTACGCAAAACAAAGTCGTGGGACTAAGACATACGGCGGAAGTCAGTCATACCTCCCATTGCGCTTGAACCAAGCTGGTGTAATCCCAATCATTTTTGCACTTTCAATCCTTCTATTCCCACAGATGATTCTGAATATTCTTTCAGCATTTAATTTTACTTGGGTACCAGGGGCGTTGGATGCAGTAAATTGGTTTATTAGCAATCAGGTAATGTACGGAATTACGTACTTTATACTGGTATTCCTCTTTACCTTCTTCTACACAGCAGTGACGTTCGATCCTGAACAGATTTCGAAGAACCTGCAACGAAGTGGAGCGTTTGTTCCCGGTATTCGACCAGGAGCACACACTGCACAATACCTTGGTAACGTGATTACACGTCTGACACTTGTTGGTGCTGGATTCCTTGGATTTATTGCAGTATTCCCAGTAGGAATGACAGTGTTCACTGGAGTAACCTCGCTCGCTATTGGAGGTACTGCGTTACTTATTGTGGTGAACGTGGTGCTTGACCTAATCCGAAAGATCGACGCACAAGTCAGTCTACGAGAGTACTAATCAGAAATAAAAAATCACTACGTCTACTTCGTTAGGCTACGAAAAAAGGTCCGACGCCGTACCACTCAGTACGCCTTGGACCTTTTTTCTTGCCCGCCTCGTATCCACAGTCACTTTTTATTTCTGAACATCACTTCATTAACTTCGTTACGTTTCGCGAAATAACTCTTCTTACAGAAGCTGTACAGGTTGTCATTATTTTCTAAAGAAAATACCAGGCAACCTCTTGCAAAAGTGTTTAAACACTTTCTCACACCGTATCTCAAGTACGGCTCGCACTCACTTCCTTGCACACCTCGTATCTAGAATCATCTATTGATTTTAGAACCTTAGGTGGATTAGATTGAAAAAACACGACACCCTTTAGGTGTCGTGTTTTTATTTTTGAGGGAGGGTGTTATTATTGAGTATTATTTTAGGTACGTAATCAATCGTGTATGAAAAAAGAATCAGCTCCATGGTTTATTGCAGTTCAGCACTATTTTGTAGCTGGTTTGGCACTGCCTTTTATTGTTGCTTTAGGCATTGAGTTTCTTTTGGACTTTGTTGATTATAACCCTGAAAACTTATCGCAACTTATTCTTTTGAGAATTGTTGGATTTGTGGGTATCTGGCTCTCTGTCATGTGTTCAGTATATCTCTTAAAAAGGGAGTATACCCTGAAAGATGCAGCTCAAGTGGTGAAGTTGTCATTGATGTATGCCCTAGTATTGCCATTAATTACCTTTGGGGCTGTGGCGTATCTCTTTATAGATGGAAATAGTATAGACACCGCAATGTCTCTAAATCTTATCGCCATAGCAATGAACGTGTTGGTATTTTTTATTGCAAGCAATATATATGTAAAGCAGGATACTGATTCCAGCAACATAGAGACTACCTAATAGCTTAGTCGCGTAACCTTTTTTGTAGTTCTAGATGCTATGAGACTTTGCGATACTATCATTTGTATAGGATAACTAGGATTTTAAAAGCCTATCTTTCAAGATGATATTAGGTTTTGAGATGTCTCGGGGTTAGAGGCGTTGAGATGCTCGAGATACGAGAAGAGGTGAAGTTTGGAAGGGAGGCGTATGTCTATACGATGACCGAGAAAACTGAAAGCTCGCCGAAGCAGATGGAGTATATTCAGAAGATTAATATCGGTTGTCGTAGGAAAAGCCCATCGGCACCTCCGAATGCACCGGTGTCCATTCATCTGATTTTAACCATTTTTTGTAGGTATCAAACACAGTCAATGCGACTGTCTGAGGACTATGGCGCGCAGTATTAATCACAAGGTCAAAATTTGATGTGCGATAAGGGTCAACACCGTACATTGCTTTAAAACGCCTTGTTTCTCCATCAAGTCGACCCTGTACTTGTTTTTTCACTTCAGCAATTGATCCCGCTATACCGGCGCCATACGCGCGACCTTCGTTGCTAATGGCATCTTTATAGATACGAGCTGTTGCGACATCCATATCAAGATCAAGATAGACTTTGAATGATTCAGGAATCCAGTAAAAGCCGAGTCGTGAGTCGATAACGATGTCTCTCTGGTTACGAAGCTTTCGTAACTCTTCGTCTATCTCATGATCTATCTCATGATCTAATTCTGCCATCTCGTTGAACTCAGTTAAAGTGATGCCTTTCTTTCTGATAATTTTTCTCACAAAATCACCAGAAGAGTAGCGAGAGTAGCTAAGCATCTCAGCTACCTTGTCAGAGGTTGATGACTTACCTCCACCAGGTTTCCCTGAAAGGGTGATTATGTGTTTTTTCTGCATATCAAACAAGGATACCATGCAACGGGCAAGTTGCAGAAGTTCAAAAACTTGGTACGCTACATGTTCATGGAATATACAACAAAATACGAAAGTATTGTGATTATAGGTAAGGTAACGTGCGGAAAGGGAACACAGTCAGCAAAAATCCTCGACCATTTTGGCGGTACGATGTTTTCTGTTGGTAATAAAGTACGAGAATTAGCAACAGTGGATACTCCTTTGGGCGGTAGAGTGAAAGAAGCATATGAGGAGGGATTGCTTATGCCGAATTGGCTTGCATCATATTGGATGATGCACGCACTTCTCCATAAGCACAGTAATGAAAAACTGGTATT
>JBLIMJ010000001.1:0-87560 GCA_047638595.1 Acidimicrobiales bacterium | reverse complement strand
TTGATGATTTAGATGGTCTGCAAAATCTTTCAATTGAAGTGGTATACAAAGGCTCTGTTGAAAATCTTGAAGGACTATTCCTAGATGCGCTTTGGCTTGAGATTGAGACTGAGACAATAACTCGCGAAGATTTATATGCACGTTCTGAAGGATCTCTGTTGGATCATCTAGGTAATCCAATAAAATATGACTTCATAAGCCAAAAGCGTGACTTTAACAGGTTTGAAACGCCAGTGTTTAACCTGCGCTATGTTTCGCAACGAAATAAAGCCGTGCAAGCAGTGCGTGATTTCTTTGGTCGAAATAAGGTGAAGATTCAGAAAACGGAAGTGAATCATAAAGGAACCGGACTTCTCGGCGTTGCTCCTGATGTGAATGTAACAAAGGACGGACTCCTGTCAATATCCATTCCTGAAGATCAGCAGAAGAAGATGAAACCGGGGATATATACAATTGAGGTTACAGCCAACGAAGGTGGTGTCGTTACTACTGATAGTTTTGATTTTCAGTGGGGGATCCTTTCAATAAACTCAGACAAGACACATTATGTGTATAACGATGTTGCTGAAATTTCTTTAGGAGCACTTACTCCAAATGGTAATACACTTTGTAACGCTGACCTGCGGTTGTATGTGATTGATCCAAGGGAAAACATTACACAAGAAGACGTGATTGAATCCGGTGTATGTAAAGGGAATAACGTGATTGATGTGCCTGACTACACAAGCACCGTAGTGCTTGACCAGGTCGGTACGTACGAGCTCTACCTAGAACGACTTGGAGAAGATGGTTCTGTCATCGGTCATACGAGTAACACATTCTTTTCATCCTTGGCTCAGGATTTATCCATTAAACGCGTTGGACCAACACGAATCTTCCCGCCGTCACCGTACCCAATGACACTTACTATCTATTCTGAAGATGGATTTTCCGGGGTTCTTACCGAGCGTGTTCCAAATACTTTTATTATTTCTACGACAGATGCACGAATTACTGAAGTTGGTAATGAATTTGAGTTAGTCTGGGATGTTGATTTACTTGCAGGTAAAAGTAAGTCGGTTTCTTATATTTTTGATGCACCAGACCTTTCGCCATACTTGTATGAGTTGGGGCCTGCATCCCTGACAGGGAAGACTTCAAAGAAAAAAGTGCGTGGCGTAGCTACTTCTACAGCATCATCAACTGTAACTACTGTTGCATCAACAACAGCATCATCAACCGTGAGCACCTCAACGACAGAGACTGTTGTGGCGGTCACAAATGTGAAAATGCCTAAGGTGAGTCAAAAACCTCCAGTAAGCCAGTATGCGTTTGAGGAACATCGGCAATGGCAAATTGCATCGGATGCAACAGGAAATATGATCCTGTTCTGGGATGATGGGGCGAGTATTCCTGCGGGGTGGTCATGTTTGTCTTGTGGGTCAGGTACCTTCTTCCAAAACTTTGCGGTTGGTAGTTCAACATATAACAATACTGGCGGTGCCGCTTCGCACACGTCGACAGCAAACGGTTCAATTCTTCCGTCTACACAAGCCACTATTGAAACTGGTGCTGGGACAATTTCAACGGTAGCCCATGCACATACCTATACACCAACTATTGCCGGAGCAACGAACCTCCCACTGTATCGACAGTTACGAGTGATTCAGTACACTACCAGCGCTGGAGAGCCTGCAAGTATCCCGGCAGGTGCTATTGGAGTGTTTGATGCGGCTGTTCCAACAGGCTGGACACAGTATGCAGCGCAAGACGGCTACTATATCCGCGGTGAAGATACTCCAGGAACCACTGGTGGGTCTAATACACACACACATGCTTTGTCTGGAACCACTGGTGGATCAACTGGCGGTACCGCTCGTGTTCGTGCTGGTGGTACACAGGCATCTGGGGCTACTGATCCACATACGCATACCGTGAATAGTGCAACTCCTTCAGTGAATAATGAACCGACGTATATTGAGGTTATTCTTGGAAAAATTGATTCAGCGGGAACTGCCCCAAATGGCCTTATTTCAATGTGGACTGACGAGGTTCCATCTGGTTGGCTTGATGTGTCTTCCACAGGAGCTGATCCTTTAAATAATAAGTATCTTAAAGCTGCTGCGACATATGGCACGACGGGTGGAGGTAATACTCATACACATGCTGATATTACAGGAGCGCTTTCTTCTGTGCCAAGTGCAACCACAAACGGACGTGAGGGTACTATTGGTGCTGATGGAGTGCATACACACTCAGTGAGTGTTACCGGATTTTCTACTGATGCGAACGTTCCACCGTACGTATCGATTGTATATGGCAAACGTCTAGGAACAGACCCAGTGTATGAACAACTTTCGTACCGATGGTATACAAATGAAGATGCACAAACCCCGACAGACCCATGGCCTGTTGGTGTAAGTGATCTTGTAGAGAGAGAGCCTATTACATCGACTACTACTGTTGTAAAAGATGGTGATGAGATTCGCTTGCGCCTGAATGCTGAACTGAGTAATGCGACCTCAACGACAGGATCTCTATTTAAATTGCAATATGTGGCCTCAGATAACTGTAGTATCGCCGGTTCATGGTTAGATGTAGGTGCTATAGCCTCGAGTACTATTTGGCGAGGTTTTGATAATGCCGCAGTCACTGATGAGAGCACGCTTTCTTCAACGACACTGGCGTCAACGACGGTTGCTGAAACATACCAAGAGAATGGTACCGCATCCTCAACACCAAATGCCATTCCTGCAGGAGACACAGGTGAATGGGATTTTGTACTTGAGCAAAATGGCGCTGCAGCGGGAACAAATTATTGTTTCCGTATGGTGGAAAATGATGGAACAGCGTTTGCAACGTATACCAGCTATCCACAATTAGTTACCAATCAGGCACCAAGCGCACCGACTTTGTCGACATTTTTTGATAATGAAAAAACGAGCACAACCAGTCCGTTGTTCACCTTTGTGACGAGTGATCCAGAAGCGGAAGATATTCATTACCAGATTCAGATTGATAATAATTATTCATTTGTGTCACCTTTTGAGGATAAAAACACCATATCAAATGCCGCACAGTTTGAGAATTTAGTGTTGCCGTCTGATGTGGCACCTTTTAAATCAGGACAATTGATGCAATTTGATCCATCCGGCACATTAGCTAATGGTACTACCTATTGGTATAGAGTTCGGACAAATGATCCTAATGGTTCTGCAGAGTGGAGCAACTGGGCAACTCCATATAGCTTTACAGTCGACACCTCTCTTTTGGTATCTGCTTGGTTCCAGACTACTGATGAACAATTTCAAACAAACTCGCTGGTGTCGGCTACTACTACCGGTAGTGATAGTTTGGATATGGCATCAGGATCGACTCCTGATGTGAGTATTGTTGATGCGTTTAGTACAGGGAATACAAAAACCATATCAGCAGGTTCAGGTCGTTTGTTGCTTGTAGGTATTCATTCGGGGGATAGTGGTACCAATGTGGATGTCAACACTGTTGCATATGGAGGACAAACACTTACTGAAGTATATGATCAGCAAATTGGTGCAGGATTTTCAAATGGTATGTGGGTTGGGTATCTTGATGAAACAGGAATCGGGGCTGCTGTAGGAAGTACAATCGTGCCAACATGGAATGGAGGAACACCTGATGCAACGGTTCTGTATAGTTCTGTAGTGTATGAAAATGTTGATCAGCTCAACCCGGTACCCGTTTTTAGTGCAAACGCAGCTGCTACGGTATCAACCATACAGCCCACGACCACTGTTGCTGTTGCATCAGGGGACATAGCGACGTACTTCACTGTGTCTGGGTCAACAGGACAGACACATACTGCTGCCGCAGGGTATACAGAAGGAACTGAGGAGGATAGTAGTGGTGTTGCTGCAAATGCATACAACGCGATTGCAGGTAGTGGAACTGAGCAACCAACTGCAGACTGGACCAACGTCCAAAATCGTCTTGCTATCGTTGCAGTGACTGTTGCAAAAAATACCGTAGGAACGGTGATCTCTTCGTCATTTGATTTTGATGATGGAACACTTGGCAACGCATGGGGTTCATTAGAGTGGAATGATACAGAAACCACGGGAAGTATTAGCTACCAGATCCAATATCTAACAGACAGTGCGACGTGGTCACTTATCCCTGATGGTGCACTACCAGGCAACAGTGCCGGTTTTGGCACCTCACCAGTGAATCTTCTTGACCTGAGTACAGATACTTATAATGAAATACGAATGGTATCTAACTTTACGTATAGTGGAGGTTCTCCATCGTTGGAAGATTGGACGGTAAAGTGGGGGTACCGTATTGAAGCACCAACCATTACAAAATTATTCCCGAATGAAAAAGTGGGGACTACAACACCTCTGTTTGAGTTCACAACTACTGACCCACAAGCAGATTCCCTAACATATCAAATTTCTTGGTCTACCGATGACACCTTTGCTGCGTCAACTACACAAACTTCTGGAGTAGCTACAGGATTTACAAACATCGATACTGGTGCTGATACTGATCCGTTTAACTCAGGAGATACCATTGCATTTCAAATGCAGGGAGCAGATGCACTAACCAATGGTACGACGTATTGGTGGAGAGTGCGAGCGAAAGATTCTGGTGTTGGGGGTGACAATAGTTACTCATTGTGGACAGATGAATACAGCTTTACTGTGGATACAGCTGTAGTTGTTTCAACTTGGTTCCAGACAACACAAGAACAGTTTGATACCAATATTCTCTCAGGGACGTATTCGATTAGTGGTGGTGCTACTGTTGCCTCAACAGCTGTCGAAGCTTTGATTGTATATGGAGAAGGTGTTGCTTCTACTCCCCGATATAGACAATGGGATGGTACCATTTGGGGAACTGAGGGAAATCTTTCTAGTATTGATTCTGTACTTTCTTGGGCGAAAGTAAAAGCAGGAACAACCCGTGAAGAGTATATTGCCGTAACTGTTGGTACTGATGCTGATGTAAATGCACAGATATTTAATACTGGCCAATGGGGGAATGTGCAAGAAATGACCACAAGTATGGGGGACACGAATGCTCGTGGTTTTGATGTTGTCTATGAGACGTTGTCCGGTGATGCTATGGTCGCGTATTGTGACGGAGATGCAGACCCTAGTTATTACATCTGGGATGGTTCTTCCTGGACTTCTGGAGGCACTATTAACCTTGCTTCGGTAAATGCGTGTGAATGGATTGAAATGGCAGCAGACCCTACTTCTGATGAAATTATTATTCTGGCTGCTGATTCTCTTGGAAGTCAGTATGAGGCGCAGGTATGGAATGGTTCAGCATGGGGGAATTCAACCTCACAAGGGAGTATTGTTGATGAGGATCATGCAGGTATGGCAATTGCATACGAAGAGAGTGGAGGACAAGCGCTCATTCTTACATCAGACGGTAATCCTCCACGTTTCGAGTGGAACTCATGGAATGGAACTACGTGGGGAAGCGCAGCAACACAAGGAATTGGGGATGATCTTGAATGGGGAACACTTGTATCAGACGTCGGTTCAGATGAACTTGCACTTTGTTATATCGATGAAGATGCAGATATTGGTATGGTTCGATGGACTGGATCAGCATGGGCTGGACAGACAGAGTTGACTACTGACGGGAGAACTAAAGTTTCACCAGGGTTCTCTTGTGTGTTTGAAGACGGTACCAATGATGGAAATATTATGACTGCGTATACCGATAGTACACAGACAAATTACAGTTTTTGGGATGGTGCAACATGGTCAACTGGTGCGCAGTTGGATTCACTCACACAAACGGTTACTTCAGAATTGCAACGAACAGGTATCGGTACTATCCTTGGAGTATTTTTCGATGATGTAAATGATACACTCAGGTCTTCTTCTTGGGATGGGGCTGTGTGGGCAACAAGTACCATACTAGAGAATGATGCCTCTGTAGGTTCACCGCCATATGGTCGGCCATACAGTATTGGTGTGCGAAATCACGGGAATGTAGAAGCAACAATAGCGAGTCAGGGTATTAACTTCACTGATGGTATTGGCCCAAACTGGGAAGAGATGTCCTGGAATGATAGTGCACCTGTAGGGACTGAGGTAATACTATATTCAGTACAGTATAATAACGGGAGTGAATGGGCTTTTATTCCAAATGCTGATCTTCCTGGTAATGAAGTAGGTACTTCAGCAAGCCCAATTGACCTCTCAGGCTTAAGTAAGTCAACGTATAATATAATCCGACCATACGCATCTCTGTCTTGTGATGGTTCAGGTAATTGCCCTACACTTTTTGATTGGACCGTGCAATGGGCAGAGGGACTTTCTGTTTCAGGAACACTTCAAGGGTATGACCAGGGTACAAATATCACCGGCACACAAATTCGAATAGCAATCAACGGTGTTGTACAGTCAGGAAAAAGTGATGTGTCAGCAGCGGGTGTGTGGTCAATTGCTAACATTACGGTGTTCCCGGGTGACGTAGTGACTGCTTTTGCGTTTAATGAAGCTGATGAAAGCGAGGCAGTGGGCGTTACTCGCTATGATGGGGTTGGAAATATCACAGGTTTCCAATTATTTGAACGTCACCTCACTCTTGGTTCAGATGATGCCACTTCTACACCACTTACAAACAGGGACATAGGTCTGTATGACGTCACAAATACTGAAGATGTATTCTTTGATGTGACGGGTGATGTGCTCACTACTTGTGGTGATGCTGGCTGTTTCGATGCTGAGATTTTTGTAAACGCAAGTACCACGTACAATCCGGGAGGAAACGTCAATGTACATGACATTGAAATTAACGGAACACTCATTTCTACAAGTACCCTGTATGTAAGTGGTTCTTGGGATAATAATGCAACAACGACACTCACAGGAGGTGCTGTTGTGATGGTTGCAACCAGTACTACTGAGTCTATAGATACTACAGGTGCATTTGTATCGACATTTAGTAGTTTAGAATTTGGTACGACAACAGGAGCAGCGACATGGACACTTTCAAGCCCATTGGACGTAGATGGTGACCTGCTGGTAACACGAGGTGTATTATCTCGTGAAAATACAGCAATTACCGTTGCTGGAGATCTGTCCAATGGCACCAATGGCCTTTGGACAGGTATTGGTAGTACAACGTTTGATGGTGCAGTAGGAGCTATGTGGAGCGATACCAATGCAATACTTCAAAATATTGGAAATGTGTCTATTGATGGAACGAGCAAAATTGTAACTCTCACGGGAAATGTTGCAGCTCATAGTATTACTATCGGTGCTGACGACTCTCTTGATGTATCTCTCACTAGCTATGACATAACGACGTATGGTGATTTTATAAACAACAATACCTTTGATGCACGTAATGGAGCAGTGCTTTTTGCTGCAACGACTACAGGGCAGGTGATTACTGCAGGAAGCGATGCATTCTATGATGTCCAGTTTACCGGCGGTGGTGGTTCTTGGTCATTTACTGAGAGCGCACTTACTATTGATAATGATTTCACTATAGCAACAGGTACGGTAACTATGAGCACTGCAACGACTACTATAGGTGGTTCGTTCTCAAGTGCAGGAGGTTTATTTGCACACAATAACAGTATTATTGATTTTGACGGGACTGGTGCAGAAACTATCACCGCAAGTGGTACAGCATTTACCAATGCATTCTATGACATCACATTCTCAGGGTCTGGGAGTTGGACCGTTTTAGATACCAATGCAACAACCTCCAACGATATACGAATTACCGGAGGTACGCTGGTGACTCCTTCAGGAGAGTTAGTAATTGGGGGGTCACTACTTAATACCATCGGTTCAATTACTGCATCTGTTGGCACCGTAAAGATGGATTCTGGAGTTGCAGAATCCGTCACTCTTAATGGTTCTTCATTGTATAGTCTGCTTGTTGATGGAGCTGGAACGTTTACCATTACTGATACTAATGCTGAAGTTTCCGGTGATTTGACGGTCTCTACAGCCACTCTTGTTTTACCGTCAGGAATATTTTCTCTTGGAGGGTCATTACTCAATAACGCAACAGTTACTCCACAAACTGGAACAGTCCTCTTTAATTCAACTGATACTGGAGAAACGGTTAACCTTGGAAGTTCGAGTTTGTACAACATGAACTTTGCTGCAGCAGGTGGCGGATGGACCATTACTCAAAACGCAACAACAACGAACAACTTTACCCTTGCCACTAGCTCTGATTTCACCCTTGCTAGCGGACAAGTTCTTTCGGTCGGTAGTATGTTTACCAATAGCGTCGGCGGTGCATCAACAACTTGGTCAGGGTCTACCCTCATGCTTGACAGCGCTTCTGAATACGAGATTAATACTAAGACGACACCAACAGAGCAATACGAAAACCTTATTATAGGGAACAATACTGATATTAGCAGTTGGAATTCAGCAGCTACATCAACAGTAGTAGCTGCGGATTCCTCTCTATACTCTCAAGACAATGCAGGAGTGGATGGTAATCTGTTTATCTTTGGTGATTACCATATCACCTCAACCACAGAGTACTGGAGTTACGCAACTGATTTTGATGGAGAGGTCCTTGGTTCATCTAGAAAAGTTTATGTTTCGGTAAGTGACGGTTCTTTCGTTACTGTCGATGGGGGTACTCTATATATGATAGGCGAAGATTAGCGCTATAATACTCACAAGATATGTACCAAGCAAATTTTAATCAAAGTCTGGAGAGAAGGGAGCTAAAATGCACTCGCGCATTTTACTATGCCCCCATACAGATCTTCTCGCTGACGGCGACACTCGCTATTTTCTTTTTTGCTTTTTCCCTTTTTCCACAAAATGTGTCTGCCTATGGTCCGTATACTAACCCAGCACCTGTAGATATTGGAACAGCAGTTGATTTTACGGTAATTGGTAAGACGGCGATTACTAGTGATAACCTAACTACATACGGAGGAAATATTGGTGTGAGTCCAGCTGCCGCAGCCGGGCTCACTGCTGTAACCTGTGCAAATATGACAGCGGGAAGAATGTATACCATTACAGCACCGTTGACTCCTGTTGGCTGTATTACTACTGCCAGTACTTCCGTGGCGGATATTGCTAAATTAAGTGCTGCCACTGCTGACTTCGATGCGGCCTATTTAGATGCCAGAAATCAAAGTACGCATCCATATGATGAAATTTCGGGAGCTATCGATATCGGTATTGGTGTCAAGGGTCGTGGTGTATATAAGTATACTGGTGCAACTTCAATGGATACAGACCTAGTATTACGAGGTAATGACACTGATATCTGGATCTTTCAGATAAATGGAGCAAAGACTCAAGCGGCTGCGATTAATATGGTTCTTCAGAATGAAGCGGGTGTTGTGGATGGAGCGAATGGTCCACGAGCCAGAAACATTTTTTGGGCAGTAGATGGTGCCCCTTCTCAAGGAGCAGGAACTCATTTTGTGGGAGTTGTAATAGCTACGGGTGCTATAGCTGTAGGGGCTGGTTCGACTTACCTTGGTAGAGCATTTAGTGACGGGGCGGTATCAGCCGCTACCAGTAATTTTAATACTCCTATAGAGATAGAAGAACAAGCCACTCTTGTGACCGTCGGACAAACGATTACTGCGTCAACCTTTTTTAGTTCCCCTTCCTTTGCACCACTTTCAACCACCGGAGGGTCAGGTACCGGGACTGTGAGCTTTGTTGTAACTACCGCTGGGACAGCTGGATGCTCTATTGATGGAACTACTCTTTCCTATTCAACAGGCGGTACTTGTACGGTAACTGCCACTAAAGCAGGTGATTCAAGTTACTTTGTGGCAACATCAACACCTGCAACATTTACGGTGAATTTAAGAAATAAAGGAACGATAGTCACTAACCAAGGTGCTGGTACCTATAGTTTTAATGTAACTTCGGGAACTCTCGATGCTTCGTATTATGAAATTACCAATACCGATATTTATGGTCTGAATATTAGTAATACTCCAACAATTTCAGATTTATCTAATGGGGTGTACGCAATCAATACAGCTAATGGTACAGCAATAACGCTTTCTTCTACTACAATCGATGCTTATCCTGGTAGACGAATTTACGGAATAAGTTTTGCGACTACTACGGCTATTGCCGCCAATAACGTCACCCAGACTGATGGCACTCCAGGTTCGTCTTGGTGGTTTAGAAATGGCTACGGAAATCTTTACGGGGAAGCGAAAGACAATGATACTGGTGACCCGGGCTCAATTAAGTGGGATGATAGTTATTTAGAGATTACTGTTGCAGGTACGGTATATACCGATGCAGGAACAACTGCGCTTACTGGAGGAACCTGCGATGGGGTCACAAACTCAGTTCGAGTCGTCGTCGAAAATGGATCAACGTATGACGGAACCTGTAGCGCTGCTGATGGGACCTATAGCATTGGAGGTGTGGTAATTACTGGAGACCCAACTCTAACCGTATTTTTAAATGATGCTTCAGGAGGTGAATATGCAACAATGGTAACGAAGTCACCAACAGCAAATATTTCTGATGCGGATCTATACGTAAACCGCGTCATTGTGAGGCACGAAGATGTCAGTGCTATGACTATTGATGACATGGCAACATATGATAACTCGGACGATACTGATATTCGTTATACGGCTGCTACAACCTCTGCGGTGACGCTTGATACATTCGCTCAAACTGAACTATATGTCTGGGCAACAACAACTTTCACCCCAGGAGGGATATTGACATTGCAGGCTGATAGCTCAGCAAACATATACGATGGTTCACTCTATATTGCTAACGGAGCTACATTTACCGGTGCAGGTACAACCACGTACACTGTAGGGGGAATATTTACACAAGGAAGTGGAGCATCATTCATCCCTGCTTCTTCAACAATACTTATGAACGCAACAACATCAGGCAAGGCTATTACTGCAGCTATTGGTGAGACCATTGCCTTTAATCAATTGACCTTTAATGGGACTGGTGGTGGATGGAATATGAATGCAGATATTGTTGTTGCAGCTGATGTCTATGTGCAGGCAGGTACAGTTACCGGTACAGGTGATATTACTGTAAGTACAGGATCGTTCTATGGAAATGGATTAGTGTCACTTGGTGATGGTATTACTACCATTGAAACAACTAACACTTTAGGTGGAACACAAGGTTGGACTTTCTATGACCTTACATTTGGAAATGGTGCAGTCAGTGGAACGACTACACCTGCCAGCACTGCTACTACAACGGTAGCCAATGTGTTCACTATTGAAACAGGCCACTTCTACGACGCAGGTGCGGGAGGGATTGAACTCTCTGGTTCAGGAACAGTGTTTGTTGAAGATGGAACATTCCTCGAGGATACTAGTACTATTCGGTACAGCGGTACCTCTGCAACAAATATTCTTGCAACTAATTACTATAACCTTGATCTCAATAGTTCTGTAGGTATTCCGACATACACTGCGACAGGAATTGGTATTTCAGTTGCAAACGATTTGACTGTCGGTGGGGAGGCAGCAACAGTTGTGAATTTTGATACAAACGACACGGTGCTTAATGTGGATGGTGACCTTACTATTCGGGCGAACGGAACTTTGCTTGGAAGTGATTCTGCAGCATTTACTGTTGCAGGTTCTTGGGATACCAATGGAGTCTATACCGCAAGTGGTGGAACGATAACTTTTGATGGAACAGGAACTCAGACTATTGCAGCAGGAAGCTCCGACTTTGCTACAGTGGACATCACAGGAACTGGTGCGTACATTATTTCAGAACACGCGACAGCAACTACGGCATTTACCCTCTCAAACACCTCTGTATTTACGCTTGCAAGTGGTCAAATGCTTGCGGTGGGAGGAGTGTTTACAAATAACGTAGGTGGAGCATCAACCACTTGGGATAATACAACGCTTTCATTATACGGAGGTGGAAACTATCTTGTAAATGCTACGACAACAAGTGAACTCTACAACATAGTGCTCGTGGATGCGAATACTGACATCCGTATGTGGAATTCTGTAGCGACCACGACCACAACGCTTGCTGGGGGGTCTCTCTACTCAATGGATCACGCAAGCGTAGATGGTGATCTCTATATATTTGGTGCATATGAAAAGAATAGCGGCACTGATCATTGGAGTTATGCTACTGACTTTGATGGTGTTGATCTTTCTGGAGGGAATGAACGTAAGGTTGATGTGTATATTGAAGGAGGTAACAGTGTGTTGTATCAGTCAGGAGGTGACCTTATGGTGACTGGAGTTCCTGCAGCTTCAACCACTATGCAAAATCAAGGCAGTGGTGTCTATAGTTTCGATATTGGTAATACAGGCTCAACGACAATGACATACTATACGTTTGAAAATGTTGATGCTGATGGTCTGACATTCTCAGGGGCTCCAGATGTGTCGACACTCTCATATGGTTCCTATATGGTCGCAAATAATGCAGATACAGCTATTACCGTTGCAGGCTCAGTAATTACAGCAAATCCATCGCTTACCTTCTCTAACAATGTATTCGCAACGACTTCAGGAGTAACTTCAGCGGTAAACGTCACTGTAACGGGTACCACTGCCAGTGGTTGGAGGTTTACCGCACATTCTGGAGATATATCTGGAGAAACGTTTGATAGTGACCCTGCGGGTGACCCTGGTTATATTATCTGGGATAACTCAACATCAACTATTTCAATTTCTGGAAATATATATGAAGCTGATGGATCAACAGTCTCCAGTGTTTGTGATGATGTTACAGCAAATATAGTTCTTTCAATTGCAGGGAGTATCGCCCAGAACGCATCGTCTACTTGTGCTTCTGCAGATGGCTCATACACTATTGATGGTTTCTCATCGGGATCGCTTGATGAGTTTATTGTGTATATAAATGGAAACAGTAATAAGGGTGTGGTTGTGACAAAAGACACTTTCTCTTCCGTGTTTGATATGGATATCTACGAAAATCATGTGATTGTAAGACATGAGAATGTCACCTCTCTAAGTGTCTCTGACATGTCAGTTTGGGATAGTTCAGATGATGCTGATATTGCATATACGGCTGTAACAGGTGCTCTTGATGCGCTTACTCTCGCAGCAGACACGAAACTAATGGTGTGGAATGATAAGCAGTTTGAACCAGGTGGAGATGTGGATATTCCCGGTGGCGGTAGTGGGTCAGCTTTTGACGGAACACTAGAGCTTCTTTCTGGAGCAACCTTTACTGGTGGCAATACGGAAGAATATACTATTGCCGGAAGTTTTCTTTCGGGAGCAGGCGCTGTATTTGATTCAGCTCAATCTACCACTACGTTTACTTCCACAGTAGCTGGTCGTACTGTCGATACTAATGAAGGTGGGTTCTATAATGTCATTTTCACAGGTTCTGGAGACTGGACTATTTCAGATGCTGTATTTTCAGTAGGGGGCGAATATATAAAGTCAGCTGGTACATTAACATTACCGTCTGCTACTTCTACTTTTGCTGGTTCATTTACAAATACTGGAGGTACCTTTGATGCAAACGGGGGGGTTATTGAATTCACGTCAAATAACTTAGGGAATAATGTTCAACTTTCCAGTTCAAGCGCGAATGAAATATTATTTGATGGAACAGGATCATGGAGTTTGTCGGACACTAATGCTACAGCTACAGCTAATTTTATAGTCAATTCTGGTTCAGTCACTTTGCCAAATGGTACTTTAGTAGTAGATGGAAATTTCATAAATAATGATACGATTATCCATAATAGCGGTACTGTCAGACTAACGGATACCTTTGGCGGTAATCTCCTAACCCTAAATGGAGATGATCTAAATAATCTAACTATAGAAGCAGGAGGCGGTGATTATGCTCAAACAGACGTAGCCTCTGCATTTTCAGGAAATCTTATAGTTCAGTCTGGATCATTTACTCCAGGTACGAGCACAATGTCTATCGGAGGTAGCTTCGATGCAACAGCTGGTACATTTGTGAATAATTCTGGAACTGTCTTATTTAATTCATCCGATACCGGTGAGTCTATTGATCCTGGAAATAATGATTTCTACAATGTGGTTGTAGCTGGTTCTGGTGGAGGCTGGACTATGCTCAGTAACGCCACAACAACTAATAATTTCACTCTCAGTTTAGGGTCTTCATATATTCAGAGTTCAACGACAGTTTTGTATATTGGAGAAGTATTTACAAATACTCTAGGAGGTAGTCCAACAACTTGGTCAGGGTCTACCCTCATGCTTGACAGCGCTTCTGAATACGAGATTAATACTAAGACGACACCAACAGAACAATACGAAAACCTTATTATAGGGAACAGTACTGATATTAGCAGTTGGAATTCAGCAGCAACATCAACAGTAGTAGCTGCCAATGGGTCACTATACTCTCAAGACAATGCAGGAGTAGATGGCAATCTGTTTATCTTTGGTGATTACCATATCTCTACAACTACTGAGTACTGGGTACATGGAACTGATTTTGATGGAGTTGTCCTCGGTTTACCTAGACCTGTTGAGGTTTCCATTAGTGACGGTTCTCTCGTTACTGTAGATGGGGGTACTTTAAATATTATTGGCGGAGAATAGCGCTATAATACTCACAAGATATGTACCAAGCAAATTTTAATCAAAGTCTGGAGAGAAGGGAGCTAAAATGCACTCGCGCATTTTACTATACCCCCATACAAATCTTCTCGCTGATGGCGACACTCGCTATTTTCTTTTTTTCTTTTTCCCTTTTTCCACAAAATGTGTCTGCCTATGGTTCATATGCCAACCCAGACCCTGTAGATATTGGAACAGCTGATGATTTTACTGTAATCGGGAAGACAGGGATTACCAGTGATCTCCTCACTACATACGGAGGAAATATTGGTGTGAGTCCATCAGCTGCGGCAACGCTCACTGATGTAACCTGTGCAAATATGACAGCGGGAAGAATGTATACTATTACCGCACCAACGTCACCTGTTGGCTGTATTACTACTGCCAGTACTTCCGTGGCGGATATCGCTAAATTAAGTGCTGCCACTGATGACTTCGATGCGGCCTATCTAGATGCCAGAAATCAAAGTACGCATCCATATGATATAACTTCGGGAGCTATCGATATCGGTATTGGTGTCAAGGGTCGTGGTATATATAATTATACTGGCGCAGTCTCAATGGATACAAACCTAGTATTACGAGGTAGTGACACTGATATCTGGATCTTTCAGGTAACTGGAGCAAAGACTCAAGCGGCTGGGATTAATATGGTTCTTCAGAATGAAGCGGGTGTTGAGAATGGAGCGAATGGTCCACGAGCCGGAAACATTTTTTGGGCAATAGATGGTGCCCCTTCTCAAGGAGCACCCTCTCATTTTGTCGGAGTTGTAATGTCTACGGGTGCTATAACTTTAGGGGCTGGGGCAACTTATGTCGGTAGAGCATTTAGTGACGGGACCGTATCAGTCGATACCAGTGATTTCTCTACTCCTGCAGACTTAGAACAATCCACTCTTGTGACCGTTGGACAAACGATTAGTTCACCGTCCCTTTTTGGTTCTCCTTCCTTTGTTCCACTTTCAACCACCGGAGGGTCAGGCACAGGGGCTGTGAGCTTTGCTGTGACTACCGCTGGGACAGCTGGATGCTCTATTGCGGGAACTACTCTTTCCTATTCAACAGGCGGTACTTGTACGGTAACTGCCACTAAAGCAGGTGATACAAATTACTTTGTAGCAACATCAACACCTGCAACTTTTACGGTGAATTTAGGAACTGAAGCCACGATAATCACTAACCAAGGTACGGGTACGTATAGTTTTAATGTAACTTCGGGAACTCTCAATGCTTCGGATTATGAAATTACCAATACCGATATTTATGGTCTTAATATTAGTAATACTCCAACAATTTCAGATTTATCTAATGGGTCGTATATACTCACTGTAGACAGTGGCTCATCGATCACGGTGTCTGCAGAGGCACTTAATGCGAATTCACCTAAGGTGTTTACTAATGTCGCTTTCTCAACTCTGGGTGCGATTACTGGGTTTAACGCTGCGCTTTTATTGGGTACCACGAATAATACGTGGGAATTCACCGGCTCTGACGGAAATATATATGGTGAGGCATTTGATGACGACGGTATGGATGCCTGTGGATTCCTCCGATGGGACGATAGTCTCTGCTTTCTTATAGAACAGACACATTACCGTTGGAGAAATGACGATGGCGGGCTGGGTGTACCAGACTCAGAATGGTTCAATACTAACTGGGACAAAAGAAAGAGGGTTCGTATACAAAATCAAGATTCAGCCACATATAGCTCAACATCAGTAAAAATTGAAGTAACTTATGACGCTGACATGCAGGCTGGATTTGATGATCTTCGTTTCACCGATAACTCAGGAATGACGGAGATTCCATTCTGGGTAGAGACTCTCACCGCTAGTGTAGCGGCGACAGTATGGGTGCAGGTACCAACATTGCCTGCAAATGATATTGCAACAGTCTTTATGTACTATGAGAACGCAGTAGCGCTATCATCTAGTTCAATTGATACGACATTTATTATGGGAGATGACTTTGAAGATGGAGATATCGCAGAATACTCTGGAGACACGGGTAAGTTTGCGGTAGACGCAACATTCGCGTTTGGTGGGTCATACGGGTTGGATAACACCGGTAGCGAAGGATTGCAGGCGATTGATGGTATTTACAACCATACAAGTGCAACAACCAGTCAGGGGGAAATTATTCGCTATATGCAGTATATCGATACCTCAGGTGGTGGTGATGAAGTGTGTACTTTGTTCGCGGTGCAGGATCCAGGAAGTGGTAACGATAATTATGCAGTGTGTACCGAGCAAGTGCCTGGTACTGACCGTATATCATTAGCTAAGAATGTAGTTGATGTAGACAGTAGTGGAACCATACTCGCGTCAACAAGTGTTGCATACACATCTGGATGGTATGAAGTTGAGATTGACTGGCAGACCAACGATAATATCACTGTGACGCTCAGTAAGGATGGAAGTGAAGTTGCTTCGACAACTGCAAACGACAACAGTTACACTCAGGGGGGTATTGGATTTACCTACTGGTTTAACAATGGAGGCTGGGACGGTATCACCTCACGAGTGAGAGTGGATACTGAGCCGACTGTGTACTTCGGAGCAGAGCAGGTTGGTGGGGGTGCCTCATGGCGCGCTGATATTGATACGTTCACATCAGACCTTAGTCCTGGAGACACTGCACGTTTACGGTTGTTGGTTGAAAATTCTGGACCACAGATAGCCGGATCATCTTACCTTCTTGAATTCGCAGAACAAGGCGTAGCGCCAAGTTGTGAAGCAGTTGATGGTGCTGGCTATGCAGCAGTGCCACCGCAGGTAAGTTGTGGAGTCTCACCGGTGTGTATGCAAAGTTCAGGTAATGTAATCGATGGTGAGAGCACTACTGACCTCCTTTCCATTGCTAATGGTACATTTACTAGTGGTAAACTCACTGAAGATCCCTCTAACCCTGCTGGTACGGTTACCTTGGAGCAAGACGAGTACACAGAACTCGAATATGTTATTACCCCAACATTAAGTGCGTTTGATGAAAATATCTGTTTACGGGTTACTGATGGGGGTGCTGAATTAGACACCTACTTGAGTGTTGCAAAAATGACACTGAGGTTTGATCCGACATTTGGTGCAGTAACCTTTAACGATGGGGCTGATATTTCACTGGTTCCAGGAACAACCACACGTGTGTATGCAAGTAGTACCGTAACAGACCTCAACGGGTACAATGAATTGACAGTTGCATCATCAACTATGTATACCACCTCAGCGGGGGCGTTGTGTACGCCTGATAATAACGATTGTTACGTAGAGACTACGTCGTCACAGTGTTCATTTAGTAATTGTGCAGGAAATAGTTGCACACTCATGTGTTATGCAGACTTCTTTTACCACGCTGATGCAACCGATACTGATGGAGCAAATCAATGGTGGGCATTCTTTGAAGTAGAAGATGTGTTGGGTGGATACGGCTTTGGTACCAGCCCGAGTGTGGAGGTGCAGACGCTTCGAGCACTGGATGTAAATAATGCAATTAATTATGTTTCGTTATCACCAAGTTCTGACACAGGGGCAATAAATGCTTCGTCAACGTTAGAGAATCTCGGTAATGTTGAGATTGATATCGATATTGAGGGTACCGCGTTGACTGATGGATACGACTCAAGTATTCCAGCATCTGAACAGATCTTTGCTACAAGTACCTTCAATTACCCATTGTGTGTAAGTTGTACGTCCCTTGCAACCACTGCAACGAGTTACCGGGTAGATCTTGCGAAGCCAACAACAACAATCTCTGCAATTATTGATGATGTGTTCTGGGGAATCTCAATTCCATTTGGTGTATCAAGTGCAACACATACTGGTGGAGTTACATTCACACCGATTAGTCCTTTTTAGAAATATTTGGGGACTTCTTTCACTGTTTCATAAACCACTAGTGCTATGATTAACCTAATGAAGGCCAAGCTTTTAGGTATTTTGATGAGTGTTCTTTCTGTCACTACTGTTGCATATGCAGCAGTAGATGATATTGTGCCGCCTGAACTTTCAAACGTGCAGGTTGTAAATAACTCTGAGACGTCCATTACTATTACTTGGGAAACTGATGAAGATGCTGACTCGTTGGTGAACTACGGTCTCTTAGAGGACTACGGTATCGTTCGTCTTCCGGTATCTGACAGGCAGACTCACTCTATTACACTTGATGATCTCGAGGCAAATCGCGTGTATCACTTCCGTGTAGTTTCTGCAGATGAGGAAGGGAATCAGGGTATCTCTGCAGATTACAAAGTACAGACAGGTGATATTATACAAGATCAGGATGGAACAGGGGTTGGATCAAGTGAAAGTACCACACAGGAAATTATTGAAGATATTAAACAAATTACACAAGTTGAACAACTTCAAGAAATTCTTGATGTAACTATTGAAGCAATTCAAGGTATCACAGATGCTCTCGCTATTGTAGGTCCACCTATAGTTATCCCTGAAACCATTAGCGCTTTGGTTAAGTGGACCACCGACCGTGAATCTAACTCAACAGTTCTTTTTTCCTCCGCCGCTGAATATGTTCCTGGGTCATACTCATTCTCCCAATCTAGTACCGATGGAAATGCAAAAAACCATGAAGTACAGCTTATTGGGCTAGAGGCATTCACTGAATATCATTTCAAAGTACAATCTACTGATTCACTAAATGTCACAGGTGAGTCTCTTGATTATACGTTTAAAACCAAAGCTTCCTTACCAAATATTCGCAACTTGCGTATTGTAAAAGTGGAAGAAAATGCAGCAACACTTGCATGGGAAACAACGGTACCTGCAAAGGCTTTGATTGAATATCAAGATCTTACTACTGGTGTACAAAATTCAAAAGGAAGGCCGACACTTGCGACAACACATCAAATGCGTATTGCCGATCTAACTTTAGGAACTAGGTATGTAGCGTTTGTTATCGCTGAAAATAGCGGTGGCGATCGTGTAAAGAGTCAGCCGATGACCTTTATCACTGTACGTGATACAGCACCCCCGCTTATTTCAAACGTAAACAACGAATCAACACTGTTTCCAGGAGATACTGCCCGTATTCAGAGTATTGTTGAATGGAAAACAGATGAACCTGCATATTGCACGATGGCCTACACTGAAGGTGTCGCCGCAGGAGTCGAGCCCACTGTTATCGAGGCTGATGAAATTAGTTACGCTGAGCGACACGTAGAGGTGATTGTCGACTTTGCACCTGCAACTGTGTACCAATTCTGGTTAAACTGTTGGGATGAGGCTCAAAACACTGTCCAGTCAGAGAACTTCGTACTCTTCACTCCGATTCAGGAAAAAAGTATTATCGATCTAATTCTAGAAAACTTCGAAAGTACGTTTGGATGGGTCAAGAATATCACTGGATAAAAAGTCCCTGAGGACTTTTTATCTGATCCCGACAGGAGTCGGGAATCCCGATGTGAGACTTTAGCCGAAGCATGGATAGGAGAGGCGCACTCCGATACTGTCACTTACGACCAGAATTTTCTTTACCAACAGTACAGAAATATCTGTACTGAAATCGTATGTTTGTATGAAAACAGTCTATTGAGCACCTACTGTTCCTAGACAGAAACGATTTAAGATAATATGTGGGGATACAGCAAACATGTTTTTAGTGGTGGGATGATATTATTATAGAGATTTTTAAGAAAATTTCTGAGTGTGGTTATGATTAGAAATTCCAGGAATTTACCTATAGCAGGTTCAAATTTGGAACTAAATTCATCCCAAGTGTACCTCCAATTTTATATTCCTTTCAGCCATTAAAAATTGGGCGTCATAGTCGTTACACTCCCTTCTTCATTTAATTTCTTCATGGCAAAACCACTGATTATCTGTCGAGATCTTGACATTATATACAACAAAGGAAAGAGTAATGAATTCAAGGCTCTTTCTGGTGCGAGCACTGACATCTATGAAGGTGAGTACATCATTCTTTTTGGTGCTTCGGGCTCTGGTAAGTCGACACTCATGTATTCTATTCAGGGTTCATTGCCACCAGGTAATGGAACGATGCTTATTGGAGGTGAAGATATTTATGCAATTTCCATAGATGAGCGTGTGTATTTCCAGCGGTATGTTATGGGAATTATTTTCCAGCAGTTTAACCTCATTCCATCACTCACCGTGCTCGACAATGTTGCACTACCAATGATTTTTGCAAACAAGGACAAGGCCACACGTAATAGAAGGGCTCAGTCATTGTTGGATAGGTTTGGTGTGGGGCATGTATCACACAAGATTACTCCCATGCTCTCAGGAGGTCAGCAGCAGCGAGTGTCTGTATCTCGCTCAATGATTAATGATCCGAGAATTCTTCTTGCTGATGAGCCGACAGGGAACCTCGACTCTGTATCTACCCAACAGGTTATGGATAAGATTGACGAGATTAATACGTTTGATAGACGTACGGTTATTATGGTGTCGCACAATGCTGCCCACTTAAGCTACGCCCATCGAGTGTATTATCTTAAAGATGGTGTAATTGTACGTGAAGTTGTGAATCCTCAGAGGAAACAGATAAAGCCGGTGAGAGAAGGGGAGACGATTGTAACCGAGCTTGAACAACTTGCTCGACTATTTCCTTACGACTCAATTGAAACACTTCGCGTAAAAAGTCTCGTTAATTTCCTTACTCAGGATTATACATACGACCAGTTGGAACGTATGGAGAGAGTTGTTAATTTCTTTATATCAGGAAAGATTTCTAAAGATACTTTTATTAAAACGCTCGTTCTTCCGTATGAACGTGGAGGAGTTGGTATTCCAGAGCGTGAAGCAAGACGTATGTCAAAAACTTCAGCCCTCATTTTAAATCAAGCAGATGATATTCGTCGCTTCCGTAATCAACAGGATAAAACCCACTCTTTTTTTGATCAGCACAAGTTGGCAGAGCGGCTACATGAGCATCTCCTAAAGGCGCACCGAATGAAACTGACCAAGAAGAAAGAAGATAACCTTATTGAGGTTATTGCTGACCGTGTCGTTGGTGTATCTGGGGAAGATATATTCCATGAATGTATTCAGAAAGGAGTCAGTACTGGTGGTTTGGCTTTGACCCTTAAAGAGGCAGACGATATTACACGATATTTTGAAAAACTTATTGCTCAAGGTGTGGACGTAAGTTATAAAACGTAACACAGTGTCGTATACTTAGAAAAACATTATGCGCGTTCAAGATTTAGCACAGCTTTCAACACGAGCTTTTAAAACCAACCCCATGCGTACTTGGTTGACTATTTTAGGCATGGGAGTGGGAACCGGTGCTGTGGTTGTTCTTGTAGGTCTTGGTTTTGGCCTACAGCAGATTATTCTAGAGCAAATCGTGTTTGGGGAAACGCTCCTGTCTCTTGGTGTGTCAGCTACAGGTGCACAGAATTTGCAGTTGACAGCACAAACAGTTGTAGAGTTTGAAGAAAATGAACACGTGCTTGATGCAGCTCCTCTTGCTCGGTTTCCAGCGTTGGTTACCTACAAAGGTCTTACTGGGAACTTGTTTATTCAGGGTGCAGAGCCCCCATATGTTCGTTATGCAGGTATTATTGCATCTTATGGGGAGGTATTTGATGATGAAGACATTGATAACACTAACGAAATTATGCTTTCCCCTGCTGTATTAAAACTTTTTGGTGTCGAGGATGAGGAAATAGATAAATTTATTGGAGAAAAGGTAAAATTCCGTCTTTTAGTACCTGCTGAAGATGGTACAGATGAGGTTAATGAGATTTATATAGATAAGGAGTACACCGTAAAAGGTATTACAAAGGAAGAGGGGGTACTTAATGCATTAATGATGCTGCCTGAGTTGCGGAGTCACGTTGGTATTGAAGAGTATGAACGTATCCAGGTTCGTGTAGATACTAATGAATTTCTCCCGATAGTTGAGGGTGAGCTCATCGAAGCTGGGTATCGTGTGACAGCGTTGTCAAAAACTGTTGAGCAAGCTACTAAAATCTTTCAGGGTGTACAGGCCGTACTTGCAACCTTTGGAGGTATTGCGCTTCTTGTATCAGCCATTGGTATGTTTAATACCATGACAGTGACACTTCTTGAGCGAACAAAAGAGATTGGAATCATGCGAACTATTGGAGCTTCACCGAGTGATATTAAGTGGCTCTTTGTTTCCGAGTCGATAGTTGTAGGATTTTTGGGGGGTGTTACAGGTATCATTATGGGGGTAGCTTTGGGTACTATCGTAAACTTAATGCTCAATTTTGCAGCAAGTCAATATGGTGGTCAGTCCGTAAATCTGTTTGCTTTTCCTCTTGATTTCCTTACATTTATCGCCGTTTTCTCTGCTGGGGTAGGGTATCTTACTGGTATTTTTCCAGCAAAACGTGCAGCAACACTCAATCCCTTGGATGCAATTCGTTACGAATAGTGTCCAATCCTTTGCATAAAACTGTGTATAACCCACGTTTTATTTAAAAATTTAATATACTATATAGTAAATATCATTATTATATGTCGTACAACATGCAAGAGTTTCCAAAGTACTTACACACTGCAGGTAAGATAACGGTTTTGACTTCATTTATAGGAGTGGTGGTTTTTGCTTTTGTTTTTCTTCTCAATTTGGGTGCACAAGAATTACAACAGGTAGAAGCACAAGGTGTCGCTACTACATCAATCACAGTGTTAAACACTCCTCCTCAGTGGACTATAGATGCGCAAGAGTTATTTGAATCCTCCACAACAACACCAACTAATTCAGGTGATACTGTTTCATGGACAGCAACTGGTGCTGACTCCAATGGTGCACCATACTTCTTGCTGATTTGTAATACAGCAAATCTGCCAACACCAAATGCCGCAGCAGGTCCTGAGTCACTTGGAACTGCACCACCTGATTGTAGTCCAACATCAACGACCCAGTGGGCGGTTTCAACGAGTACACCAAGTGGGTCTGCGGTAACTGCTACTACCACAACAAGTGAGGGTCTTGCAGAGTCAAATGACTGGTACGCGTGGATTTGTGACGACGACCCGGTAAGTCCACGTTGTAGCACGACCTATAAACAAGGAACAGCTACAACAGCCTCACCATTCAACGTGAATCACCGCCCAGTTCTAGTAGCATTTTCAGATGATTCACCTGGATTACCTGGTAATTCGGTCACATTCTATGCTACCTCATCAGATAGTGATGTTGTGGATGCAGCTGACACCATACAGTTACATGTATGTTCAACTGCAAGCTTTTCAGCAACAAGTACAAGTTGTAACGCAACAACGCTTGCAACGTCCACCTTTACCGCGACACAACAAAGTGGTGCATATACTATTGTAATTCCGACGCGAGACCAGAACTACGGTTCATATGGTTACATCGTGGATAACCATGGTCATGTCGCCTTGGGAGGCCAACAGGGAGCTGACTCAGTTTTAACTGTAGCAAATGCAACACCCTTTGTTTCAGACAGTGACATAACCCTTAATAATGGTGCTGACATGACGCTGACTGTGGAAGCTGGAGAAACAACAGGTATGGAACTCTATTTCAATGCCTCGGACAACAATAGTTGTTTAAATGCAAGTGCTGGCGACGAATTAGTAGGATATGAAATATCAGTATTTAGGTCCAATCTTCCTGGTGGGTGGGATAATTGTGATGCGTCTGGAGAATATGATGCAAATGATTGTTATACAAGTACGGTACCAACGACTACTTGGAATGTCGCATGTACAGCATCTACAACAAGTTGTTTAGGAGCAACTGACTTAACTATGCGGTTTGATTGCACATTCCCGCTTTGGTACATTGCTGACCCTACTGATGGTGGAGCAACAAACACCGTGCACTTTGCCAGTGACTGGTCTGCAGCTGTGGCACCAGTTGACGACAACTTTGCAACTGGAACACTTGCAACAAGTTCAATTGCCCAAGATGTAGTTAGTTTCCTTGCGCTTGTACTTGATACAGCAGCAATTCCATTTGGTTCTCTTGAACCAGGAGATAGGACAGATCCTTTAGTTGCGACTACTACTGTGCGGGCAGTTGGAAATGTAGGTATGGATCAAATGCTCTCAGGTCAAGCTATGTGTGGAACATACACCTCGGCAATTACGTGTCCAAACTCATCATCTTCAACAATTCAAGCCAATTATCAGGTGTTTGCAACTTCATCAGTAACGTACGGATCAGCAACTAGTAGCGGATTCATACTTTCTTCTTCTACACCAGTAGAACTAGAGATTGATATTAAAAAATCAACGTCCACTGCTACACAGTCACTAGGTGTAACATTCTGGGGAATTGAAGTGCCTGTGGCAATTACATTAGCCGGAGCATACACTGGGGAGAATACATTCACTGCAAAGACAGCCGAACCTGCTGATTGGTAGTAAAACTATGCAGAACCACTGTTATCCCAACAGTGGTTCTTGCTTTATCTGAACCAACTTGGGATAATTAAGTTGAAATATAACGTCGATTTCCAATGACTACCCTCTTTACAAAAACTGTACTATTAGCAATTGTGATATTTGTACTCTTTGGTGCTGATTCTGTGCTGGCTGGTTTTGGGGTCACTCCACCATTTGTTCGAAATACGAGTCTTACTCGAAATTCGACCTATGAACAACAAATCCTTCTTGTTCGAGGAGACCCCACTACACCTCTAAAAGCATCTATTACTGTTGACGCACCAGCTATATCTGACTGGATTGAGATTATTCAAGGGGAAACTTTTACGCTCCCTCGTGGTGAACAAAAGGTTCCTATGACTGTCCGTGTTACCGTACCCGATGATGCTGATTTTAAAACGTATACAGGAGCTATAAGAATTAAAACTGGGGCAACTGACGATGCTGTTGCTACAGGTGCGGTTAATATATCTCTCGGCGCTCAAATTGATATTGAATTACATGTTATTGATAAAGTTATAAAAGATTTTAGACTTCGTAAAGTAGGGGTCAATGATCTAAATGAAGGTACAAAAGTCGGATGGCTTTACTTTCCAGGAAAAATAAATTTTGCGATGCTCCTTGAAAATACAGGTAACGTTGATGTATCTCCTTCAGAAATTGTATTTAAAATTTATGATACTTCAGGGACTGTATTACTTGAAGAGACAACAAATAAGGGTAAATTGACAAAAATTGAACCATTTGGAACTGAAGAAATTGTAGCTGAGGTTCCGACTCGTCTACCTACAGGTTCGTACCTTGCACGTTATGAAATCATGAATGATGAAGATGTGAAGTATCAAGGTGAACTTAATCTCAATATTCTGCCGTACGGGACATTGCAAACTGCTGGATTTGGATTTACTGGTCTCTCATCAGCACACAAGCTGTCTGTATTGCTTCCAATCTTATCTTTACTTGTTCTGATGTTACTCCTTGCGCATACGTACAGGGAACGTCGTAGGCGGACACGGGCGTAGTTTTACCATGAGACAATTTGTTACTTTTTTGCATGAGTTAAACGCCCTACCTGCTGCACTTGCTGTAGTAGGGTGTTTTTTCTTGCTAAGTCAGGTAGCTACTGCGCAAGTAATATCTGGGGGTTATATTGCAACAACTAGTTTAACGACAAGTATCTGTGGAAATGAAATTGTTGATGTTGATGAGACTTGTGATGTGTTGGGTGAAACAGGTGCATACAGCACTTCTATCTTAGGTAGACAGTGCGATGTGGATTGTGATTTTGGACCGTATTGCGGGGACAGTATTTTGCAGACTATCTATGCTGAGGAGTGTGATGATGGGAATAATATTTCAGGTGACTTCTGTAATGCAGACTGTACCATTGAGCCAGCTGGTTCTGGAAGTGGCGGTTCTTCAGGTGGCGGTACTCAGCCGTCTGGCGGAAGTGATGAGGATTTTGGTGATACTCAGGTAAATGTAACTGGTAAAACTATCCCGCGAGCGAAAGTCAACATTATTCTTGATGCTAAATCTGTGGGTACCGTGAAGGCTGACAGTGCTGGTAATTTTGAGTTTACCTCTAATACTTCACCCGGGACTATTTCAATGGGTTTTTGGGTTGAAGATGACGATAACATTCGATCGATTACATTTGGTACTACATTTGATGTGACGCAAGGAGCAATCACAAAGGTTGCAGGGATTCTTGTTCCACCAACAATTGTAGTATCTGATTCTACAATCAATCCTGGGGATACTATCACTTTTGCAGGACAGGCTGTTCAGAACACTTCACTTGAAGTCCACATTGGCGATAGTGACCAAGTTCTCACAACCATTTCTGATAGTGGTGGTTATTGGAACATTGATTTTGATACAAGTGGACTCTCTGCAGCTGAATATACAGCTCGTGCCCGTTTTATTCTTGGTTCAGGTTCTCTTACTACAGAAAGTAGTTTTAGTTCTACGTTACAGTTATTTTTAGGAGTGGATGGGTCACCAACAACACCTTCAGACCTAAACCGTGATGGTCTTATTAATTTGATTGACTTCTCCATTTTAATATTCTGGTGGGGAACAACAGGCGGCAACTCAAACCCCCCAGCTGATATAAACGGCAACGACAGAGTCGGCCTAGAGGATTTTTCCATACTGCTCTTCAACTGGACAGGTTAACAACCGAAAAATAAATTACAGGGGACACTCGGTGTCCCCTGTAATTTATTTTAGTTCAATACTTTCGCTATATTGAGCCAGGGTTTTGTCGGAAATAATATTTACTATTTCCTGTATATATTTTGCCTGACTTAGCTCTTTAGTAAAAAAACTTCCACTAAGGATTGATGTGTCTATTTTTTCAGGGTATAAAAATAGAGAATGACTACTCCACTTGTATTGCTGTAGCCGAGTTAATGCATTTTGTGTGTTTGTAACAGCACCGCGTCTCCATTGTGGGTGTGAAAGATCTAGAGCGTTAAGATTTATATAGTAAGGGATGTAGTTTAACTGTGCGTCAGTTGTAATATTTATGCTTTTATATTTACCTTGCCATAAGACACCAGTACGCTCATTTTTCTCATTAAAATATTTTGAGTATCCCATGCCGACCTTATGCATGAACTTAGTGATTCCGTCATCGACAAGAGGTGAGAGTAAAAGGTGATAATGGTTAGGCATGAGGCAGTACGCATGAATAGTCACTAATTTTTTTACAGGCATTATTTTCATGCGGGCAGATGTTGACCAGACATTATGTGGCGCCGATTCTGTGCTGTTGTATATGTGAAGGTTTTGTATAAAACGTAAGTAGTCACCCTCCTCTTGAAAGGTAGTACGTTTATCAACTCCTCTATTTATTACATGATAGAATTCCATAGCAATATATAGATTTTACTACAGGGGACACTCGGTGTCCCCTGTAATAGGGGGAGAGTGGGGAGAAGTAGAAGGTGAGGTTTTGGTGGGTGGGATACAATATGTAAGTACTTGTTGTAGAGGTGGGGATTTATAACCACTGCGTCTAGTAGTCGCGTATGCGACGGGCACCTCAGCCGGGTGTTATAGAACAAGTATGCTTATAGTTTTTACATACGTAAAGGGGTGGAGACTTTTACGTTGTAGCAGTTTTTGTTGTACCACGACCAAAACTAACTTCTCAATAAAGCTGTACAACGCTTTATTATGAGTAAGGGTCTGTAAGCTAATTCAACGTAGAGCATATGTTTCGAACAGAAAAATCTGTCGGAATGCTCAAAACTATTGCAATGATTGCAGGTTTCGCGATTCTTTTATGGTCGCTTGGCTTGCCGTCACTTCGCTTTGTGGACGCTGCGAACGTGAGTTCGTTTAGCGACACAATTACTGATTCATCGCCTAGTGCTGCACCAACACATACTTTTTCTTTCGTCACTCCAACTGGAGTGGCGAACGGGGAGACAATCACTTTCACTTTCCCTTCAGGGTTTACAGGAATTGGTTCAATCGTTGATGGTGATGTAACTATTGATGATGATTCGTCAGACATTAGTGCTAACGTATCAGCAGCTGGTGCAGGTCAAATTGTTACCTTGACTGTTGCTACTGGTAGCATTGCAGCTGCAAGCGTTGTCGATGTTGTCGTAGGTGTTACAAACTTCGTCACAAGTCCTGGTTCTGAAGGTTCATACGAGATTCTTCTCGGAGGATCCATGACTGACACAGGATCAACACGAATTGTAATTCTTACTGCAGTTACAGTTACAGCTACAGTTGATACCATCTTTACCTTTACGGTATCTGGTACAGCTGCTAACACTGAACTAAGTTCAGGAGGAGCAACTACAACTGGTGCTGCTGCTTCAACTTCAGTTACCTTTGGTAAGTTAGATGCATTAGTTGCAACGTCTTCAGCTCATGAGCTGTCTGTTTCAACAAACGCATCTAATGGATATGTAGTTACTGTCCAAGTGGACGGTGCACTAGAATCATCAACAGGTGCTGACATTGATGGAATCAATGACGCTGATGTTCCAGGAAACTGGGTATCACCCACATCACCTACATTAGGTGTTGATAGCACATACGGATGGTGGGGTATCTCATCTGATGATACTACTATCACTTCGCGAGGAACTCAGTTTGTTGCAGGTCAATTCATTGGCGCAACAACAACTCCCCGAGCTGTTATGGGAAATGATGGTCCAGCAAGTGGAACAGGTGTAGGTGTTGGTACTACTACTATTGGATTCAAGACAGAAATCTCTGCGCTTCAGGAAGCTGGAGACGACTACTCTGCAGTCCTAACGTACATAGCAACACCAACGTTTTAAGTTCAACTTAAAACAAAAATGAATTGAGTCGCGTATCAATTCAAAAACAAACAAAACTACGTCGCGTAGTAGTTCGCCCAATTCTGAATTGCAATAGAATAGAGCATATAGAAAAACCCTATCTCCCACCACGAGACGGGTTTTTCTCTTTGAGTGAACAAATAGCCGAAGGGTATTTGTGAATTCAGGTCCCAATTTCTTTCTTTCCCTAAAAGAAATTACCGGACGAACATGGCTAAAATTATTTTAATATCAATGGTCTTTGTTTATGTTTTGTGCATAAAACACATGTTAGATTGCCGTACGATTGCTATACTTACACTATATGAATAGGAAACTTATCGTTGGTCTCTTTGCAGTCTTTTTGTTGGGGGCAACTCAGACTCAAGCGGCAACATTGTATATGGATCCCAACCACGCTGAACTATCTCGAGGCGATACTCTTAAAGTCTCTGTTCGGTTGGACACTGATGAGGATGAATGTGTAAATGTTGTTGATGGTGTTATTAAATACTCGGATAATATCCAACCTGTCGACATCTCACGTGGTGCTTCTATTCTGAGTATGTGGGTTGAGGAACCAATTATTGATCGTTCTAATAAAACTATTACTTTTGCAGGAGGTATACCTAATGGCTATTGTGGCCGTATTGCAGGTGATCCTCGTTTAACAAATGTTGTTGTTGATTTACTTTTTCAGTCTCCCGGTTTTGTTATTGGAGCATCCGGAGATACAAACCAGGGACAAATTGCTTTTGGTCAACAGACACAAGTATTACTCAATGACGGTTTTGGAACATTGGCACCATTAACATTATTAGGTACTAGTATCGAGCTTTCAAAAACACCTGGCTCAAGCATTAATAATGAATGGGGTGATATTGTAAACGCTGACGAGATAGACCCAGAAGAGTTCAGTATTACTCTGGAAAGAACAAAAAATGCATTTAGTAATGATTATTTTATTGTTTTTAATACTACTGACAAGCAGTCAGGTATTGATCACTATGAAGTAATTGAGGAGTCTATGACTGAAGCTAGTTTATTTAATTGGGGACGTGAAGACGCTCCATGGAAGGAAGTAAAAAGTCCTTATGTACTAAAAGATCAGACACTTAATAGTACTATTCGAGTGCGTGCTATAGACAAGGCTGGGAATGAATATGTTGCGATATACGTGCCAGACGAAGCACAACGAACAATGACTGCAGAGGTGAAAGTGATGATTGCGTTGATTGCGACAGGTATCGGGATCTTTGTCCTTTCAGGTTTTGTATTTACTGTATTGTTCTTCTTCAGACGAAAGAGTGCTGCTGAAACTGGTGAAGATGTTGATAGCGAAGATGAATTAGAAGATGAAGATAATTAAAAACGTATGCATCTGACACACCACAACTTTGTTATTGCAATAAAAATGCTCTTACTTGCAGTTATTTGTGGTGTAGCATCATCATCATATGCAGCTACACTTTCTGTTTCACCAGGCACAGGTGTGTACACAGCTGGTCAGACTTTCACTGCTCGCGTGGTGGTAAATACTTCGGGTAAAAATATAAACGCTGCGGAAGGAAAACTTTCTTTCAAGCCTGGAGAGTTGAGTGTTGTGCGAGTCACTAAAGGTTCAATTTTTAATCTTTGGACAGCCGAACCTTCTTTCTCAAATAGTGCGGGAACCATTTCCTTTAGTGGAGGTAGTCCAACCGGCTACACAGGGAGCGGAGGATCGGTAATCTCTGTAACCTTCCGAACTAAGGGCGCTGGGAACCCTAGAGTTTCTTTTACCAGCGGGGCAGTGCTCGCAGCAGACGGACGTGGAACCAATGTTCTTACTTCAATGAATGGGGGCTCGTTTACTATAGTCTCTGCAGAAGTGAGTCCTGAGCCAGAAACAATAGAATACATCGCACCCGCAAATACACCTGCAGCTCCAGTAATTAACTCGAAAACACATCCTGAACCGGAGGGTTGGTATACAGAGAAGTCTGCTGAGTTATCGTGGGCGCTGCCGGCAGGGGTCACTGCCGTAAGGACACGTTTAGACGAGAATAGTGGTTCTATCCCAACAAAAGTCTACGATACACCTATTTCGAGCATTTCACTGTCAGACCTAGATGAAGGTGTGCAGTATTTCCATATGCAGTTTAGAAATGGCGATGGTTGGGGGCGTGTAGCACACTATAGAATTGCGATTGATTCAAAACCCCCGACATCTTTTAAGGTAACACTGTCTGAAGGGGTGGATTTAACAAGTCCTATACAAACTTTAGTATTGAAGACCGAGGATGACACCTCTGCTGTAGTAAGATTTTTGATACAGATTGACGGTGGAGAACCTTTTGAATTTATCGATGAAGATGAGAAGGGTCAGCTGGTCTTGCCATCACTTGAGCCTGGTCATCATAGTGTAATTATTGAAGCTTTTGATAGTGCTGGAAACAGCTTGATTGACTCTATATCGTTTGGTGTTCTTGCATTTGATAAGCCTCAGTTTACTGAGTACCCGTCTGAGGTTTCAAAGGACGTTATTCCTGTTATAAAAGGTATTACTCGACCAAATGCTGAAGTGAAAGTGTTGTTTACTAAAATAGGAAGTGATACACAGGAGATATCGATCCTAAGTTCTGAAACAGGAGAGTTCATCTTTATCCCTGAAGGGAGGCTTTCTTTAGGTGTCTATGAGCTTTCTGCTGTGGCTGTTGATGAACGCGGAGCACAGAGTGAGATGAGTGATGTAGTCCGTATTGCTGTACAACAGCCAGGTTATATTCGAATAGGCTCAGTTGTGGTAAGTATCCTCTCTGTGCTGATTCCATTGCTTGCGTTGACTATACTGTCTATACTAGGCCTTTGGTTCTTGTTTGTCCGACTACGACGGTTGCGAACTGGTGTTACTAGAGAAACTGATGAAGCGTTAGTCATGTTGGGTGCTGAGTTTGAGGCTTTAAGGAAAGTCGTTCGGACCCATTCAGATTTGTTATCTTCTTCACGAAAAACAAAAAAGTTAACTAAGGCAGAGGCTGTGCTTATTGAGGCGGTAGAGGAGGCACTTCAGAGTGCTCAAAAGAAGGTTGAAAAGGAGATTACTGATGTAGAAAAAATTGTTGAATAGTCTATGAAAAATATTGAAAAGAAGTACATCTTTGGTAGCCTTATAATTTTAGGATCTGTGTTTTATGGAGTTTCTCTTTATATACACACACAACAAGCTGAGTATGTCTCTACCATGAAGTTGCTCGTCTCAGAACAAGAGACCACCCTCATTTCTATTGCTGAAGTGACTGATCGTAATGGAGCAGATGCTGTTGTTGCGGAGATTGTGAAGGATTGTGATACACAAGATCGACAAAAGTTTGATGAATTGCTTGGAAACCTAGGAACACTTAATAAAGCAGAGTTAGTTGAAGTAGATCAACTCTTTGGCGCTTGTGGTGATTTCTATGCAGAACGAAAAGCATTAATGGTCGCACGTCTTAATCGGGAGTTTGAAGTGTATCAAGACTACGTCACTCTTTTAGATATTGTGGATTCAAGATCAGAACAAATATTCTATCCAGTAGCAAAATGGTCAGAACTAGCTTCATTTGAGCTTCAAAGAAGCAGTCTTTCTTCTGAGTTAGTAGTGATTCAGAAGGATATTATCCAGGCCTTGCTCGACGGGGTTTCTGTACAGTCAGCGCAAATGCTTAGCGAGGTGACTAAAGCACAAGAGGTAAATGATACCCTTTCGTATATTGGTGTTAAAATTGATGCTATACGTGAAGATATAATTGGATTATGAACCTTATAAAAAAAATACTAAATAATATTTTCGCACCATACCGGCCCAATAAAAGTCGTACGGTGCGTTTTGCTTTCCCGCTGCTTTTTGTTGTGGCTGCTTTTCTTGGTGCGAGTGTAATTGATTCAACGTCACAGACGAACATTCGAATTGAATCATCAGCGAGTTCTGTCCGCGAAGGTGAAATTTTTAAAATTAATGTATTTGTCTCTGCGCATGTTCCTGTAAATGCGATAGATATCGCTTTAGCTTTTCCAGATGTGCAGGTAGAAGTCCTTGGTATTGATACTGGTCAGTCTGTGATTACTTTGTGGACTGAACAGCCCTATGTGCAGGACAATACTGTTGTACTTCGTGGGGGGACGTTTCGCAAGGGGTTCCTCGGTGATCATTTGATAGCAACAGTTAGGGCAAAAGCAAATACCTCAGGACTTGCAACATTTGAAATCGCTGACAGTAGGTTAATTGCTGGAGATGGTTCTGGTTTAGAAGTGGCTGTTACTGATAGCGGAGAAGAAAGTACTCAGCTGTACGTTGCTAATGAAGATGGAAAATATGACCCATCAAATGGTTCTTCTGTAGAAGGCTCAGTAACTGTCAGGATTGTGACTGATATTAATGGTGATGGAAAAGTGTCTTTAGCTGACTTGAGCCGCTTTATGGCAGCATGGACTTCGAAAACAGAAGTGTATGACTTTACGGGGGATGGACGTATGACCTTTAGAGATTTCGCTGTTATTCTCTCTGATTCCTTCTTTAAATGAGACAAGGAGTGTAACGACTATGTCGAATTTATGTCCCGATTTGTTCTGCCCTTGGGCAAATCGCTGGACCAAATGAGAAAAGTGTCGAAGATCCTATTTCGAATTTTACCCCAAGAGTATTTCCATTTTTATTGTGTAAAACAAGGAGTGATAACGACTATGTTTTTCATACGACGAAGTGATCCCTTCCAGTCATTAAAAATTGGACAGTTCTGGACTTTGTGCTTTCCTGGGCAAAATCCCTAGACTAAGTAAGGAAACGAGTATAGTACACTCCCTTTTTTTTGTTAAGTGTATATTCCAAAATAGACAACGTAAAGGATGTTATTATTTAGATACAGTTGACGGCTAGAGTTGTGTAGTAGAAGTATTTTTGACCAATGTTCTTTTTATGAATACAGAAAAAAAAGTAAAAAAAGAAGCTTCAGAAAATATAAAAAACCTATATAAAGTGCCCTTTTTTCAACGGATAGTAATTAGAATTACTCTCTTTCTTCTTACTGTAGGTACAGCAAGTTTTTTATTAATGAATTACTTTTTTATTGAATATGCAGAGGATGTATTTCGTAAAGATATGGGTGAGAATGCCGTAGTTGTGGTGCAACAAGCGATGGATAAAATTCAGAGTGATATAAATAAAAGGGTTGAGTATATACATGCATATACTCGTGACACCACCCTTCAGTCAGTATTGAGGCACTCCAATGAAAATTTTGCAAAGATAGATGATGTTGCTCGTACAATACAGGAACGGGATGCTCAATGGATTGCAACTTCCGCGGGAACAACAACAGAGCTTATGAATAGCTTGTTGCAAAATGAATTGTCACATGAGCTACGTGAATTATCAGGTTTTTTTGTTGAGGAGTATGAATACCCTGTCTACTCTGAAATATTTGTAACCAATGTATATGGTGCCAATATTGCCCAAACAGGGAGAACAACTGATTATTACCAAGCAGATGAGGCTTGGTGGCAGCATGCAGTTGCAGAGGGAATCTATGTTGGACCAGTTGTGTATGATGAGAGCGCTGAAGTGTTCTCAATGGATATTGCAGTTTCAATTGCTGATGAATCTGGTGAGATGGCTGGAGTTATAATAGCTGTGCTAAATATTGCAGAAATTATTGACACAATAAAAATATTCACCACACTGAATAATGGAGATGAAGAGGAGTCTGCTATTCATGTATCACATGGGCATGAGTCTCATAGGTCAATGTACTTTACCCTTGCTGAGACAGATAACACACTTATATATTCCAACAGTCAAAATAATCCTAATGATTTGTTGGCCCGTAACGAGCATAATCATGGGATTGAGAATGATATTGGTGACTATCATTTTGTTACTCTTGCCACAGGCAACGAAGTGCTTCTTGCGCATTCTACAGGATATGCCTACTCTAAACAAAAAGATAGTGATATTTATCTACCATGGGTACTCACCATGGAACATGAGGTTCTTGAGGTGCGGGAAGATTCAGACGATGCGTTTGATAGATTCGTAATACTCGCCACTCTTATCTTCGGATTTATTTTCAGTTGTATCATATTATTTTTGTTGATTTCAGTCACTCATCCAATTACTGTATTAACAAATGCAGCAAACATGACTGCGGTTGGTGATTTCACTAAAACGATTAAGGTAAAGGTAAAGGGAAGGGGTGAAATAGCTCGTTTGATCGAAGTGTATAATATGACGATGCGAACACTCACAGAATCGCAGGAACATCTTGAAGAGAATGTGCAGGAGAGAACAAAAGCATTACAAGATGCACAGCTTGATCTAGAGTCCAAGCTCTTGGAGCTTGAAAAGTTCCAAAGTGTCACTGTGAATCGAGAGCTTAAAATGATAGCCCTTAAGAAAGAAATCGAAGAGCTTAAGGCAAAGTTTGGCGACTATACATCATAATATATAAATACGTATAGTCATTGAGTAGACATGTGAAATAAATTAGTCAGGGGCCTCGATATTCTTTTACAAGTAAAACTGAAATTTTGTTGTGTGTGTGATATTTAATTATATACAGTAATTACGTAATTTTAGTAATATAACTAATTTTTTAATGTTATTATTAAAATAGCTACTATCCCATGGTGTCAAGTAAAGTGTCCATTTCAGATTATTCACATTTATATTGGTACCTAATTATTTTGTAACAAATTAAAGTATGACTATTCGTAAAAGTGTGTATCTATTTATCCTACTAGGTCTCTTTTCCGTACTTGCTATGGTGTTCTTTGCAATAAAAATTTTCGAGACATCTTCGGTTGTTAAAATAGCTGTCAGTGTTCCTGAAAGCGGTACTGCAGGTGAGTCAATTGCCAATGCAGTGGAACTAGCATTTACGGAACTTGATTATAAGGTGGGTGACTTTGACATTGAATTACTTTTTCTCGATGGTGGTGATGAGAATGGTGTCTGGGGTGAAGATATTGAGCGTGAAAATGCCGAGATTGCAGTAGCTGATCCCGATGTAATGGCATACATAGGTACGTACAATAGTGGTGCAGCAAAAATCAGTATACCTATTCTAAACAAAGGCAATCTCGTTCAAATTAGCCCGGGGAACACATGGCCTGGCCTTACGAAATCTGGATTTACACCAGGTGAACCCGGAATATTTTATCCAACGGGTACAAGAAACTATTTTAGAGTATGCACCACTGATGATCAGCAGGGTCCAGCTGGAGCTATCTGGGCGGATGAGCTCGGTTTTAAATCAATATATATAATTAATGATGGTGGTGCATATGGTGCCGGTATCTCCAGTTTGTTTAAGAAAAAAGCTCTCAGCATTGGTTTGGAAGTGTTGGGTGACATCACCATCGATAAAAAAGCGAGCTCTTATCAGAATATTTTGCAGACGATACAAGAGAATGAACCTGACCTTGTCTATTATGGTGGAACCACACTCAGTGCAATTGCATTGTTTATACAAGAAATGCGTGCCATTGGAATTACTTCAAAAATTATGGGTCCTGATGGCATTGCAGGTCAAGATTTTATTGACTTAGTAGGGCGAGATCTAGCGGAAGGTGTATATGCTACGACAATTGGAGTAAGTGCTGTAGATATCGGAACAAAAGAATCCCTCAGATTTAATGATGCCTACATGGCCAGATATCAAACGGAGCCGGGTCCGTTTGCTGTTTTAGGGTATGAGACTGCACATGTTGTTATAGAAGCTCTGAAAAGCGTAGAGGGGGAGAGGGATAGAGTTGCTGTCATGGAAGCAGTCAGACAAACTAATGATTTCGGTGCCTTACTCGATACATGGTCTTTTGATGATTTTGGTGATACCAACAATATATTAATGAGTGGAGCTATTATAAAAGATGGAGTTTTCGAATTTGTTAACATACTTACTGCACCAGCAGGGGTTCAGTAATAAATACTTATTAATATGTATCGCAACAAAGCATGAGAAACAAGATTATTTTCCAGCTTGGCATCCCACTAGTTGTTATGTTGCTCTTTATGGGGGTTGTTCTCTATTTTTCTGTATTGTTTCAATATCAAAACAATAAATCAACTGCCGAACAAATCCCATATCAGCTAGCAATAAAAATTGAGACTCAAGTTTCTGGACTACTTGGCACTATACAAAGTGATTTGCTTTTAGCAAGTAAACACATCGCTACATCGGATAAAAATAATCCTTTTCTTAATGAAATTATAAACAACAATTCATCAATTTTGGAATTATATGCGTATGATAAATCAGGTGAGTTCATAAAAAATATTCAAGGTTCCACTTTTGAAACTGAGAAAAAACTTAAAAATGTAAGTTCAGAGAATTTCTTTATTCAGTCAATCAGTGGCTCTGAATTTATCTCTAGTCCGTACCAGTCCTCTTTTGGGGTTCCGTTTCTTTTTTGGTCTTTACCGATTTATGATGCACGGGATCAAGTAATAGGACTTATGGTGGCAACTATTGATCTGAGCTCCCTCTGGGGCATTATTGCAGGGGTGCCAGACGGACAAGCGTATGTCGTGGATAAAAACGGGCAGTTGCTTGTATCACAAAATTTATTGGAACCTCCTTCACAAGAGTTAATAAATTCTTTTCAAGGAGTTCAAAATTTTGTTGAAAAAGAACAACAATTGTCAAGATATCAAGGTATAGATAATGAAAACGTAATTAGTACATGGAGAGAAATACCTTTGTCTTCATGGGGAGTAGTAGTAGAAATTTCACAAAAAAGCGTATATAAAAATTTACAAATTTCCTTAACAGTATCAGGAATATTGATATTTTCTTTTGTGTTGTATTTAATTATTGCATTATTTTTATTACACAAGAAAGTTTTAAGTCCACTTACTGAGCTCACTCAAGGTGTGCTCAGGATTAGTGATGGGGAACTTGATACTACGCTCTATCATAATTTAAAGAATGAGATTGGCAACTTGGCCAACTCCTTCACTGTGATGACATCAAAACTGAAGGATTCACTGAAAAATCTAGAAAAGAAAGTGGAGGAAAGAACGAAAGAACTTGAAATTTCTGTGCAGATGTCAAAGAAGCGCAATGCTGAACTGGAGAATAGTAGAAGTGCAACGCTCAATATCCTTGAGGATTTAGACAGTGAGAAAAAAATTATTGAAAAAACAGTCACTGAACGTACCTATGAGTTAACACAGGAAAAATGGAAGCTCGGTGTTGTTACTGAGCGTATGGTCGCATCAGCAATTCTTATTGATACACATGGGCAAGTTCAGTTTGTAAATGGTGCGTTATTAAGATTACTAGCTATTGATTCGTTTGAACCACTCATAATCATGCCGACTTTGTTTGAAAAGTTTTCTGATCCAGAGATTAAAAAAACTATCATGCGCTGTGCCCTCGACAGAATATCTGACGAAATTAATGAAGTAGACCTGCATGGAAGAGTGTATACGTTCATGATAAGGAATATTGAGGTTGACTATCATAATCAGTCCAATATCAATGGTACGGTAATTTTCATACATGACATTACTGACGAAAAACTCCTGGAACGCTCTAAGAGTGAACTTGTTGCGATAGCTTCTCATCAGTTACGTACTCCACTTACTTCTATGCGAGGTAACGTTGAAATGCTTGTGGATGAAAGTTATGGTGCGCTTAATAAGAAACAGAAAGAGCTTCTTGATGACGTGGAAGTTTCTACAGTGCGTTTAATAATGATGGTAAACGACATGCTCGATATTACCAAGATAGAGGGGAAGATCCTTGATTTGAATTTATCTGATGTGGCTATTGCTCCTGTTGTCGACTCGATTATTTCAGATCTTTCTGAATATGCACAACGACAGCAGTTTACTATCTCACATAATAGATTAGAGGAGAATGTCACTGTATATGTTGATAAGTTACGTGTGCGCCAAGTGCTCCAAAATCTGATGGATAATGCTATTAAATATAGTAGTCACCCGGGGTCACTTTCTGTTTCGTATGCAGTCGATGATTCCTCATTAATTATGAAACTCGCTGATGATGGTATTGGTATTCCTCAAGCCGAACAAGCTAAGTTGTTTGGACGATTTTACCGGGCATCAAATACCGCAATGGTTCCAGGTAGCGGTTCCGGTTTGGGTCTGTACATTGTAAAATCAATTGTGGAATCATTTGGTGGCTCCATCTCATTTGAGTCAGTAGAGGATGAGGGTACTACATTTATTGTACGACTCCCTCGTCAGAAAGTGTCTGATTTACCTGATCGCGAGAGTTAGTATATTTTATTAGGGTGTTTCGCTATCTGCCTTAGGTAAGGTAACGGTAAAAGTACTTCCTTTAAAGAGGATGCTTTCTACAGCTATGTCTCCTTTGTGAGCCTGTGCAATTGTTTTTGCAATCGAGAGTCCTAGGCCTGAACCTCTGAGATTTTTAACATTTGGGGATCTGTAAAGTCTCCTGAATATCTGTTGGAGTTCATTTTTGTCGATACCTATACCTGTGTCGGAAATAGAAATAATGACATTTGTATTGATTGATGTTGCACCGATAGATATTTTATGTTGACCAGTTTCATTCATATATTTCATGGAGTTGCTGATGATGCTCAAAAAAAGTTCTTTAAGTTTCCGTGATGAACCATAGACATATATATCAGGAAGTATTGAATGTGAAAGAATGATGTTCTTCTCTGTAGCAATGATGGTTATATATTCTACAATTTCGTTTAAAAGTAGACTTATATTTAGTTTTTTCATGTCTGGTTGCTCCGTTACTGATTCGAACTCTGCGAGTTTGAGTAAATCATATATAAAAGTAGACACATCATCGATGACTGTTTCAATAGCTTCAAATTGCTCAAATTCAGTTGTTTTTGATTTTATGTAGCCTAACTCACTCTTCATAATTGTTAATGGTGTTTGTAAACTGTGTGAAATATTATGTATCATCTGTCGCTGACGTTCTTGAGCATCTTCTAACTGCAAAGTTCTCTCTCTCACCTTCTTTTCAAGTCTATGAGAATAGTCCTTGACTTGCTTATGGAGTTTTGCACGTGTCAACGCTGTTGCTATTTGATGAGAGAGAGTCTCTAAAAGTTGTTTATCTGTTTTTGTATAAGGATCACCAGATCTTTTTTCCCCTAAAAAAAGTACTCCTATTTTCCCAATATTGGACGTTATAGGTATAGACAGGGTGTTTTCTGTGTTAAGCAGGAATGATTGGTTTTTATTATCAAGCTGGAGGGTTACTGCAGATGATTTCAATATTTCTTGGAGTTTAAGTGAAAATTCCGTAGTAATAGTATCAAATGAGATGTTTAGATTAAGTATTTCACTTAATTCTTGCATTGCCTCACGATATCGATATATATTCTTAAAGAAAAAGGGGTCTGTTTTCTTTCTGAGGAATGCGTCGATATATGGAACGCTGAAAATTCCAATGATTGTTGTGATGGCAGCACTCACTATGGGGGCTACTTGGTGGGCAATCATTCCGAATATCGTGAGAATAGATAGGTAAAATCCAATAATTACTATTAACAACATTATATAGATTAACCCTCTCTGAATAACAAGACGAAGGTCGAGAAAATGATGTTTTGAAATTATAAATACAATGAAACCTGCAAGTACGAGTGCGAAAGAAGGGCCTATTCCATTAAAAAAGTAGATACCAAAGAAAACAGGGAGGAGAGAGTTGGTTACAAGACCAAGAATGAAAAAGAAGGATGTACCGTATAGTAAATATTTGATTTGTTTACTAATGAGTGTCCCGTACTTAATCCGTGTATGTTTTCTGTGTAGGAGTATAATTGGTGTAATAAGGAAAAAAGTTACACAAAGTGCATATACAGAGGCAAGAGGTCCGTTCTCAACAGAAATATAATAACCATTAACAACAGTAAAAGATAAGAAATATGTATTACTAATAAAGGATGCGTATAAAACGTAGATCGCCGGCACTAAGGGCACGTACCACAATATATTTTTTGGTGGTGTATTTTCAGGAAATGAGAGAACAAAATAAAATTTTGCAATTGAAAGAATAAGTGCCGCTGCGTATGTGCTCTGGGCAGCAAATACACTGTTGTGAATAAGTAGATACAAAACACTAAACGCCCAAACAGAAATACCTAAAAGATGTATCAATAAAAGAGTATTTAGTAGTTTAAATTTATGTGCATTAAAAACAACAATACACAGTAATCCATCTAACAAGATTGTTATTACTAAGGTTATTTTGATAACTATACTCAATATCCCCATGGCCTCTGCAGTGTATACATAAATTGCCTAAAAATAAAGTATTTAGTAGCTTGCAAAATATATTTATGTCAGTGAGTCATTAAAAATAATAAGCCCCGCCTAGTTTAGGCGGGGGTTATGTCTATAGCTGTATTAGTCGTCTAAGATTAGCTGACATTTTAATTTTTGTCTGCAAACGTTCCATCAGTAGTGAGCAGATAGTGTTTGATGGTTGAGTATCAAGGATGTATATTTCAGGATTATAAGTTTCTCTCCAAGGAATATAATTCTTTTGTTCCTGGTGTGGAAGTGTTCCAAGGTCCACTTGTCCACATTTTGTTACCTGATATCCAAGGCTCTCGATTGCTTTACAGGAAACGTCGATCCCTGCGTACACAATTCTTTGAATATCTATACTGTGTGCGTAAGCCGCTGTCACAGAAATCAATATAGGAAGCCCTAAGCTGTACCTGTTTAAAGCAAGCACACTTTGCTCAGAAATTTTAATATTTTTACCCTGATTCGCTGTGTATTGCTTGAAATAAAAGTTGTTGAGAAAAAGGGGAGATCGCACATTTGTATTAAGTCCCATACAACCTAAAATATGATCATCTTCCGTAATCGCAAAAAAAAGTTCAGGGAAGTGGTTGAGTGAAAAAGACAGCTTACTCCAGTAAATCTCTTGTGCAAAAGTGGATACTGCTGGGTATCCAGCGCTATCGGACCCAAAGAGTTCAATTTTTTTCATTATGTTACTCCTTTCGAGCTTGAAGTAACAGTCCTTGCTTTGCATAACAAGAAACTGTTGAGATTAGAGAAAAGCCTATGCTTTTAACAAGATGTATCAAGCCGGATTGATTAAAAAAATGGAATGTACTAGTGGATGCTATTTGTCTGTTATGTGAGGCAATTTCCATTAGTGCATTTTGTAACTTTTGGTCGTGCACCGCTTCTTTGATGAGCGCAAGTTCGCGCTCTTCCGAAATATGTGCACCCTTCCAATACTGGTCGGTTTTATTACTTTTGGCATGCTCTTTTAGAATAAGTCCATTCTCATACCCTATTTTAGGTGTGACCAGTGTGAGTGATCCACCCTTTTTTAATACACGATACATTTCACTGAGTGTGTATATAGGGTCTTCAACTGCATACAGTACATTTACACTTACAAGATGTGTAAAAACATCAGCAGCAAAAGGTAATTTTTCATTGAAGTTTGCCCTACGTAATATGAATTGAGATTCCGGATACTTTCTAGATACCTCTGCGAGCATTGTGCATGATCCGTCAACACCAGTTAATTTTACTCGTGGGTGACGAGTTTGTAACGAAGCTAACAAATTTCCTGTACCACAACCAACATCGAGTATGTGGGAATCTCTACTACAGGAAACAGTATTTGTAACCTGTGTCACAAGCTCCATATATGGAGTTAATGTGCATAGAGTATCATACACTTTTGCATATTTATCCCATGCTGCGTATATAGTGTTATTTTCTTCCATTTCATTCTTCCTTTTTTCAATTGTAAAGATCTGTACCTTTTAACTATAAAAAAAACAGTATGAAGAGATACTTACTTAAAAATAGAAAATCAACTTAGTAAAAGTCAATAAAAACTGTAATTTTTATAAGTTGTTTAGGGCATGATTTTATATCCTCTGCCAGGAACAGTCTGGATGAGGTCGTTTCTTTTAGTGTGTCCAAGTTTTCTTCGTAAACTTAAAATGTGTGACTCGATGGTATTTGAAAATGGGTCAGCATTCATGTCCCATACATGCTCCATAAGCATTCCTCGCGAAAGAACTATTCCTTCATTTTTCATAAGATACTCAAGTAGCATAAACTCTTTTCGTGTGAGCTTTATCTCTTCTTTTCTTCGTGTAACGACGTGTTGTTTTGTGTCAAGTGTTACGTCACTAATGGTAAGGATTTCTTCTTCAAGAATAGCGGGTCGTCGCAGGAGTGCGTGGACACGAGCCACTAGCTCTTCAAATGAAAATGGCTTTGTAAGATAGTCATCCGCACCGGCGTTGAGTGCCCTCACCTTAATGTCAGTTTCTGAACGGACTGAGAGCATGATTATTGGTACCATTTTCCCAGCATGTCGGATATCACTACAGATTTCAAGGCCTGTTTTGTTGGGTAAGACATTATCAAGAAGGATGATATCGTACTCATTGAGTAAAGCGAGTTCTAGACCCTCATTCCCATCACTTACAGCATCCACAGCAAAACATTCAGCTTCAAGGCTTTTCTTAAGAAATATTCTGATTTTTTCTTCATCCTCAACAACTAATACACGCATTCTTGATTTTATTTATATTTGAACTTAATTTTAGCATTAAATTAGCTATTTTTTGTGATATTTATAAAGGTTACACTATATGAATGACACGTATTGTTAATGGTATGAGTTTTAACTACCTATTTTAAAATTGAAATCCAGTTAATCTCTACGGGTAGAAATTAATTTTATAATGTTTTTTGCGTGTTTATCCACTATGATAAAAATTTGTGTTTCTGTTATATAGAAATACGAGACCGTACCTAAAGAATTACCACAACTTAAAGAAAAAGCGCTTCAGGAGAAAAAGGTATAAATCTATATTTACACATAATCATTTACTATTTTATGAAAAATACACACACTATTTTGCTTTGTGATGACGAGAAGTTTGTCGCACGCTCGTATATTCGTAAGCTTGAACTTGATGGATATACAGTAATACATGCTCAAGATGGGGAAAAAGCACTTGTGTGCATTCGCTCTGACGCACCTGACTTGGTGCTCCTAGACTTGATGATGCCTGTAAAATCTGGTTTTGAGGTTTTGGCTGAGATCCAAAAAGATAAAAATGAGGATGTAAAAAAGATCCCAATACTAGTTACCTCAAATTTAGGTCAGCAGTCCGACATTGATGAAGCCATGAAGTTGGGTGCAGCGGGTTTCTTAATTAAGTCAAATATCTCACTAAAAGAACTGGCTGAAAAAGTGCAGAGTTACTTACCAAGTTAATGGTATGGTGACTATATATTATGTCTATTACTGCTGATCAGCTGAAGGAAGTCCTCGTGTCACCAGGGCACGTTTCTGAACAGGATTTTTTATATACAGCTGAGGTGGCATTAAAGAGTAAAACCACTGTTGAATTTCAATTGGTGACGCTGGGTCTTATTAGTGATTACAATCTTGCAAAAACTATTGCTGATTCTTGTGAGTATACGTTTTTTGATCTTAAAAAAGTGACTATAGAAGATCGATTTCTGGAGATTATTCCTGAGATTGTCGCTCAAGAACAAAAAGCAGTTGTATATGGTGAAACTGAAGATGTACTTATGGTTGCGACACTGTTTCCTGACAATTTTGAGTTCCAGAAATTACTTGAAAAAAAGATTGGTAAAAAAGTACAATTTGCCTATGTTGCACAGGGCGCGCTTACCCAAGCGATTGGTTTATATAAAGGTGATTATAAAAAACGCATTGGAGTCCTGGTTGCACAGTGTATTGAGGGTAACACAGAAGGTGTGGTGGTACAGTTGGTGGATCTGTTTCTTGAATATGGTCATGAAAGTAAAGCATCAGACATTCATTTTGAACCACTGGAGTCTAAGGTGCGTATAAGATTTCGTGTTGATGGGATGTTGCATGAGGTCATCACATACCCACGATCAGTTCATGAACAAATCTCGTTTCGTGTAAAAATTCTTTCTCAACTCCAGACAGATGAGCGAAGCAAGCCTCAAGATGGACGTTTTTCTTACACTCAGTCAGAAGGTACCTTTGATATTCGTGTATCAATTATTCCTGTTACAAGTGGAGAAAACATCGTAATGCGACTCCTGTCCTCAAGTGCGCGTCAGTACAGCTTGGAATCACTTGGTTTTTCAAGCGATAACTATGAAAAAATACTTCATGCAATGCAGCAACCTCATGGCATGATACTTACAGTTGGCCCCACTGGTTCGGGTAAGACAACGGTTTTATATTCAATATTGGAACATTTGAATACACCTGAGGTAAACATTATGACCATTGAAGATCCAGTTGAGTATGATATTGAAAGTGTGCAACAGACACAGGTAAATAAGAGTAAGGATCTTCTGTTTTCTACAGGTTTGCGATCGATTGTACGTCAAGATCCCGATATTATAATGGTGGGGGAGATTCGTGATGAAGAAACGGCTGATATTTCAGTGAATGCTGCGATGACTGGACACCTGCTGCTTTCAACGTTGCATACTAATGACGCGGCAACAACATTCCCTCGCCTTGCGGAGATGGGAGTGAAGTCATTCTTGGTGGCGACTTCTGTGCGTATTATCGTTTCCTTGCGTTTAGTGAGAACTGTTTGTCTACACTGTAAAGAGAGTTATTTCTTGTCAAAAGAAGAGCAAGAAGTTGTAAAAAGCGAAAAGGTAGCGTATGCCTACATTCTGGAGATTAGTGGCAAGAAAAATATTGCCAAAATACGTTTTTACCGCGGCGTTGGGTGTAAAATATGTCATAAATCAGGGTTCCAGGGACGATCGGCTATTTTTGAAGTTCTGGTCATAGATAATCCGATTAAAGTGTTGGTTTCAAATGACGCAACGTCAGATGAGATTCATCAGGCTGCTGTAGAGAGGGGTATGAAACCTTTGCTTTATGATGGAATTTTTAAGGCACTATCCGGTCAGACAACTGTCGAAGAAGTAATTAAATCAACATATTCATAATAGTATGGGTATCTTCAACAAAGTATCAGTACAAGATCAGGCACAGTTTGCGAACAATCTCTCTGTGATGCTTAAGAGTGGTATTACTATCGACCAAGCACTTGAAACGCTTGCTGAGCTTGCAGCGTCACCTTATTTTAAGAAATCGATCATGAACGTATCAGAGAGTGTTCGCAACGGAACACTTCTCTCAGTTTCATTTTCAAATGAAAGAAAAGTGTTTGGCGATATTTTTGTGAGTCTTGTTGCTGCAGGAGAGGAAAGTGGAACTCTTAGAGAAAATCTTACTTTTCTGGCTGATTGGTTTGAACGGGCTGCCGATCTCAAACGTGAGGTTGATGGAGCAACACTGTATCCGAAGCTCGTTTTTGGTGCAACGGTACTGCTTGGTGGTGCATTAGCAGTGTTGATATTGCCCCGACTCATGTCACTGTTTGGACGGTTGGATGTTGAGCTCCCTTTGATTACAAAAATACTACTGTCTGTTTCCACATTTCTTCAGGCGCAATGGCTATGGTGTATTCTTGGTGTTGTGATGACCGTGGTGTTTTTAGCAATAATCAAACGCTTCCCCAAAGTACGTTATTTTTTAGACACCCTGCAAATCTACACTCCATTTATTGGCCCCATTCTTTTACAGTACCAACTCGCACTAATGACCCAGCTTTTCGCAACATTGTTACATAGCGGATTACCTATTACACAGTCTATCGAAGTAGTACGTAAAGCAGTGCCTAATCAACGCTTTAAAGAATCAGTAACAACCATGGAGCAAAGTGCGGTTTCTGGAAAGACACTTTCTCAGGCTATGAAACAGTATCCTCGATTGTACCCAGCTATGTGTATTGGCATTGTGTCCGTAGGGGAACAAAGTGGTACTTTGTCAGATTCTTTTGGGTATTTAACAGAATTTTATACAAAAGAAGTGAAGGCAAAAGCAAAGCAGCTTCCAACAATCATTGAGCCTATACTTTTGATTTTTACAGCGATGGTTGTAGGGATGGTTGCATTGGCGATTATTTTACCAATTTATAAGTTAACCGGAAGTATTAATTAACGAGTCTCTTCGTACATGACAGGATTTTCTCTTATTGAATTTATATTGGTGGTGGCGTTATTTGGTATTGTTACCGTTTTTGCTTTTCCTGTATCGTTGTCATTCTACAATGCACAAGTGCTGTCTGAAATTGAAGGTGGGGTAGAGACTTCAATACGTAATGCCCAGATGTATGCAGTGACACAAAAAAACGATAGCTCCCACGGCGTAAAGATGCTGTCTGGTCAGTATGTATTATTTCAAGGCGACTCATACAGCACGCGCGACGGTGCACAGGACGCCTCATTCGCCCTACCGAGCACACTTCAATACAGTGGTGTTGATGAAATAGTCTTTGCACAGCATACAGGCTATCCTTCTGCAACTGGGACACTTACCTTTACATATGCACATGCAACCCAGACGTTACTGGTCTATGATTCAGGTTTTGTAAAATAATGTCATGATATATTACCAATCCAAACTACATCGTATACAAGGCCAGTCTTTGATTGAGGCTCTATTTGCAATGAGTTTGGCAGTGGTCTCCATAAGTACGGTAGCGTACTTAATTTTTCAAACACAAGTATCAGTACGTCAGTCTACTGAACAAGTACAAGCACAGGAACTTGCACAAGAGGGTCTTGCCGCAGTTACATCCATCTCTCAAAATTCGTTTGATTCTTTATCTGTTGGGACGCATGGTCTGGCAGTAACAGATGGTGTATGGGGGTTTTCTGGAAGCGTAGATACCTCCGGGAAATATACTCGTACGGTAGTAATCACCACCGTTGATGAGCAGACATATCTTGTGGTAAGTACCGTCACTTGGGATATTACCGCTGCACGTACAGGTACCGTTTCATATACAACCTATGTATCAAATTGGGAGCAGACGGCTGATGATGCAGCATACCTGTATTTTGACACCAGTGCAGTGCTATATGCTTCGGGGGGTACATCTATTGAGGGTATAACTGTCGCTAACACACAATCATCTGCCAATCTCACCATAACGCAACTCAGCGCAGAGTGGGATGGGGGTGCCAAGCTCTCAGGAGTATCTATTGATGGTTTGGTTGTATATTCGGCAACTACCAGTGAGGCGGCGGTTTCTGGAGAGTTGGTAGATACGATTGATATACTTATAGGTAGTGACGGTGTGCCAGTGACGTTTGGCCCGTTACTCTTTACTTCAGACATGCGTGCTACGGACGTCCTTATCACGACATATCTAAGTGACGGCAGTAAGCGTTACACGCGGGTCCAATCATAATATATGTATACACATACCCTCAACAAACAAAAAGGATTTACACTCATTGAGCTCTTGCTCTATATGGCTATCTCTTCAGTAATAGTGTTTGTTATCAGTGGTGTCAGTATTGACATGCTCCGCGCCTCACAAAAGACAGAGAATCTTCAGGAAGTTGGGTATGTTAGTTCATTTGTACTGGCGACACTACAGCGTATTTCTTCCGGCGCCTATGCGGTGACTAATCCTGCTAGTACTGCAACATCCAGTAGTGTGACTTTTTCGATGTATGACCCGTTGCTGGACCCTTCAGTGGTATCATTGGTTGATGGGGTACTTTACCTGCAAGAGGGGACAGCAGCACCGATACCGCTCCATAGTAATGATATGCAGAGTACGGTAACGTATTCAAATAAATCACCTCTGGATGGATATCACTCAGTGCAGGTACAGCTTGGTGTTTCAATCGTAACAGAAAGTCTGCTTGCTTCTGAACAGGCACACTTGGAAACTGCTACCACACTCACACTTCAATATACACCATGAAAAAACAACAAGGATTTATAGCAATTACTTCAGTATTGGTATTAAGTACCTTGTTTTTGTCGCTTGCAGTGGGTGCTACCTCACGTTCTCTTGGCGCATCGGTGAGAGGTATTGCATCACAGGACCATGAACGGGCAGTATCGCTTGCTCATGCATGCGCTGCACATGCATTAGCTCAGCTCTCTACGGAGCTTCATTATTTAGGAGATGAAACACTTACATTTGACTCAGGTCAGTGTGACATATTTTTAATTGCAGAAGAGGTGGATGGTACCCGTACGATACGCACACAAGGTGATGTTAACAGTTATGTCTATCGCGTTATAGTAGAGGTAGCGGAGATATATCCTGAGGTAGTAGTGAGCAGTTATCAGTCAGTAGTAACTTTTTAATATAACGTATGATATATAAGAATGTAATTGGTCTTGATATTAGTGATGTTGCTATCAAGGTGGTACAGATAGATGAAAATAAAGCTGCCGTCACGTACGGGGATTTTTCTCTACCTGCAGGAATAGTGACAGATGGCTTGATTACTGACCATGAGCTATTTGTGGAAAAATGTACATATATCTTAGACCATATAAAGCCTGTTTCTGTACAGGGTTATTTTATTAAACCACATGCTATTGTCTCATTGCCTGAGGATAAAGTATGGTCACATACTGTGCGTATCCCATCAGAAGTATCAGAGAAGGAGTATGGGCAATATATAACTCAAGAAGCCGCTAAGGTTATCCCGTTTGAGTTGTCAGAGCTGTATACATCGTTCACCGTATCAAAGATACGTGATGCACAATATGGGACGTTTGTGGGTGCACAAAGGGCTGTGGTTGACCAATACCTTACTTGTCTTGATAAAGTTGCATTAAAAATTGATTTTATAGGAAGTAATTTTTTCTCAGTGGCTCGTGCAGTGTTGCCAGAATCCTTTGGATCTGATAATTATATAATTATTGATGTTGGTCATCGACGCACGACCATAGGTGCCTTTGATGAAAATGCGGCGCCATATGTTGCGCTACAAAATTTTGTTTCAAAGCATGATATTGAACATGAAAAGACCTCGAAGTCTGCTGGTGGTACTGATTCCTTGGGGAAAGAAGAGGCGATTAATTCCATTGTTGCTGATATTTCACATGTTATGGAAGATTTTCTGGAACATACAGGGGAAACAATCACTAAGGTTCTAATAACTGGGCAGCTACAAGACACAAAAGACTTTGTTGCTCGCATAGGTGCCACTCTTGAAGTCGAAGTTTCGATAGCTAATCCATATAGCCGTATACGTAATACTGATATTTTTGTAGACGTTACCTCCCCAGTATCTTTTGCGAACACTATAGGCTTGGCTTTGTATGGAGTGGATCGCACCATGCCACATATTAATTTACTTCCAGCAGATGAAGCTGCTGAAAATAAGGGACGACTCACCCTAGCTCCCACATTTATGACATTTGATCTAAAGAAGACCATACAGGGCGCTTTAGCTTTTTTGAAAAAAACCTATGCTTCTAAACATGACCAAACTGCCCTGCTTGGTACTGTTGCTTTTCTGGTCGTCACCCTTGTTGTTTTGGGGTATGTATTATCTTTATATCTTATCTAGTATGCACAGAACTCTGCATACATACATGAAAAAGGAAAAAGGATTTACACTCATTGAAATCCTATTAGTAATTTCTCTAATGGCGATTCTTACGTCGATTGTTATTTTTGCTATCAATCCACCAAAACAACTTGCAGATAGTCGTGATGCGCAACGTGAGTCTGATGTGTTTAGTATTGTGTCAGCAATCTACCAGTACGCAGCAGATAATGAAGGTTCATTTCCATCCTCCATCACAACTGTGGAAACTGAAATTTGTGCAACCGACGCCCTGAATTGCACAAGTGTGATTGATTTGTCTGTGTTGACTGATGGGGAAGCGTATCTTGTAAGTGCACCAGTTGATCCATTGTGTGCAAGTACATGTACTTCAAATGGAACTGGTTATTTTGTAAACCTCACCGCCAATGGCCGGCTTCTGATAAACGCATCAAGCTCAGAGAATAAAATAATAATTATTACACAATAATGCACATACATGGTGTGTATAAGAACAATAGATTACTTTTAAGTATTGGTATACTGAAGTATATTAAACAACATGCACAATGAATATTTGTAAAAAAGAGTCAGGATTTACGCTCATTGAAATCCTATTAGTAATTGCCATTATGGCAATACTTGCTGCAATTGTGATTGTAGCTATCAACCCTGCAAAACAATTTGGGGAAGCACAGAATGTGCAGCGACAGAGTGATGTACGTGCAATCCTTGACGGCATCATTCAGTATTCGCTCGATAATAGTGGAGCTTTGCCGAGTGGTATTGCAGTAGGTACTACCTGTCTAGATGATGGGGAAGATATTTGTCTTGTAGATACAATTTGTGCCGGAACCTCATTAGACCCACTTGTCTCTGGCAGAGTGTACCTTAATGATTTACCACTTGACCCAACAGCCTCAAGTGCCACCTATACAGGGTATGCAGTTATGCAGAGTTCATCAGGAAGGGTATCAGTATGTGCTCAAACTACTTACAACGGTGAATTGATTAGTGTGACAAAGTAATGCTAACAAATGACATACAAAAACAAGGACTCCTGGTCCTTGTTTTTGTATATATAACTGCATCATACAAAGCATAGAGGAGGACATTAATACGCTCCAGGCTGTATCAAGGGGTAATACGAGAATGTATCGTGAACCTACAGTTTCACACTACAGGAGACATCGGATGTCCCCTGTAGTGTGAAACTGTAGGTTAGTTTTTACTTCCGAATATTTAGTTTTATAGATCAATGAGCCTGTGTATAACTCCTAAAACCATTTTTCTGTGAGAGGTACAATATAGGAGTGTGATGGGGACGTTCTCGGCTATCGAGGGCTGAACCTCGGGAGTCGAGATATGTTGTAAATTAACACTATTTATAGATATGCTCGATCAACGTAGAGCCGAAGAAAAAGGGTATATTACCCTTAAAGAAGCAGCCAAAATTGCGAATTATACGCCTGACTATGTTGGTCAGCTTATTCGTGGAGGAAAAATTAAAGGAGAACAAGTCTATAACAATGTAGCGTGGGTAACCACTGAAGATGAGGTTGCTGCATACATGAAAGATAAAGGAAGAACAGTTGATAATGATACACCTGCTGATTTTGCTGTGTTACAGCAAATGTCTTCGTACGTTCTGTACGGACTAATCGCCTTATGTGCAGTCGCTCTATTGTTTATGCAGTATGTTTTGTATGTCTCAATAGATGCTGGAATCAGTAGTTTGTACATGTCCGAATCGGCTGATGTTCAGCTAGCTGAAGAAGTAATCACAATGTCTTCTATATAAACTACACATGAGTTGTTCAGGCGTACAGCAAAATAGAGTCCAGAAATCTACGTTATATAACGTGATATTTGATGTAGTTGCTGTACGGTATGTAGTTGCGTTCCTCTTCATATTTTTTGTACTTCATCCTGTAGTTCCTGCGCTTGCAGCAGAGGATGTTGCTATAGAGGCTGACACTGTTGAAGAAGTTGCTTTAGAACCAGAACCAGAACCAGAACCGGAGTTAGCACCAGAACCAGAACCGGAGTTAGCACCAGAGCTAGAAGAAGAGCCAGAACCAGAACCGGAGTTAGCACCAGATCTAGAAGAAGAGCCAGGAGAAGAGGTTGCTGAAGATGTGAAAGAATCTGTTGTTGAAACTCAACAAGAATCAGAAGGTGAAATGGAGGAGGTTGACCTAATTTTAGATGAACCTTCAGAAAGTAATATTGAAGAGCCTGTAGACATTTTTTCAGACAGTAATGAAGAAGCAAATGAAGATATGGAAGAGTCAGTTGGTGAAGATGCTATTTTAGTACAAGGTGATGAATGGCCAGAAACCTTAGATGAATCTATTTCAGGCGGATCAGGTTCTTCAGAGGAAGACTCTGAAGAAGGGCCTGAGGACCCCGTAGAGGATGATGTTGAAGAATCCGGTTCTCCTGAACTTGAAATTGCTGACGATACAGATTTGGAGGAGTTAAGTGTACTCCTTTCAGGTTCGAGTAATACTGTTGAAGGGTCTGTAGGTGAAGTTGCAGGCACTTCTACAACGCAAGGAACAGTTGCTGACAATGATCAGGCTGAGGAAAATTCTGAAGACACTAACACATCTGGAAGTGCTAATGAAACTGCTGCTGAGTCTACATCAGAAGAAACTAGCGAGACAGAATACGCTACAGAAACAGAAGAAACAGAGACGGACGGAGAATCATCAGAAGATTCATCTACAACCGAAGAAATTGCGGAGGTGGATACAGCTGAGGCTACCACAGTACAAGAAACTGTTGCATCAACAACCACAAAGGTAGTTCCTGTCGTAAGTGAGGTAGCTACAGTAATCAGCAACGATAACAGACATCAGTTTTCAGACAAGGAGTGTGTTGCTGTCGGTGATGGGTCGTTCTATTGTTCAGAGGCTGAGACCGCACCAGAGTATATAGAAGACAGGGTATTTTCGGCACCTGACAGTGACGGTGATACTGAGATATTTGTCACTATTGGAGGTAAAACAACTCAGATTACACATAATACTGTTGATGATGCCGCACCACAGTACGATGGTATCTCAGATACTATTGTGTGGCATAGTATGCTAAATGACCGTTTCCAGATTGCACAATACACAGTGGATGATGGTTCAGTTGAGTATTTGACTGATGCTACATACAACAACACAGAACCTGTTGCGTATGGAGATATTGTTATGTGGCAGGCATGGATTGGTGACAATTGGGAGATAATGCTTTCGGACAATGGAGAAGTGATGCAACTGACTGATAATGATATGAATGACATCACACCACAGATGCGAGATGGATACATCATGTGGCAAACGCAGTTTGCTGAAGGTTGGAAAGTGTCACTTTTTGACCAGAAAACACAGAAAGTGAGCTACATTGCTGACAGCGATGGCTCAGGTGTGGCAAATCCTCGTTTTGTTCTTGTATATGATAGTACTGATAAGGTGGGGGACGTGCGCACTCTTGGATATGATTTTGGTTCCGGATCGTCTTTTGCTCTGGGAAGTCTTCCTGCAGAAATGCCAGAAAAGGTTCCTGAGCCTGACCAGACAGGTGAGACACGGGCACTTATTCAAGCTAAACCATCCACGCGTGATGGTGAGACTGAAGATGTCCAGACAGTTCCATCTAGTGCTGGAACGTCGACAAATCCAACTACAGCTACGACTTCCGATCTACTTTCGGGTGATTTGGTCATTGCTCCACTTGATATGGCAGCCACGTCGACACTGGATGCTGTGGAAGCAGCACTCACTGCCGAAGTATTAGTAAAACCAGAGGAAGATGTATCACACATAAATGACGTAGTTATACCACCTTTTATGGGAACAACTACAAATGAAGTGGGTTAAAATGTATATGCTGACCGACATGAACACATGGAGGTTTAAAAACCGATGCTTTTTACTTATACAAAAACAGTCGTTTTAGTATTTTCAGACCTACAGTCAATCATAAATCTTCCATTCTTACCCACTGTTACCATTCACCTCACTTAGGTGCTGTAATTAATGAAACCACTATTGACGGTTTAGGAGTTGTTACGGTTCATGATGATGTAGTAGCTTCTACTGACCGTCTGGACTATCAAATGAGACTTAGTCTTGATAAGGGTACTTTAAATATTATTTGCGGAAAAAGCGCTATAATACTAACAAGATTATGCATCAAGCAAATTTTAATCAAAATCCAGCGGGGGAAAGAGAGAGTGGGAAGGTAAAATCCACAAGCGCATTTTACCGTACCCCTGTACAAATTTTCTTGCTGACAGTGACACTCGCTATTTTCTTTTTTGCTTTTTCCCTTTTTCCACAAAATGTGTCTGCCTATGGTCCATGGGACAACCCAGCTCCTATAGATATTGGATCAGCGGCTGATTTTATTGCAATTGGTAAGACGGCGATTACCGGTGATAACCTCTCTACATTCGGAGGAAATATTGGTGTGAGTCCAACTGGCGCAGCAGGGCTCACTCTTGTAACCTGTCCCAATATGACAACGGGAAGAATGTATACTATTACTGCACCTGCTACTCCAGTTGGCTGTATTACCACGCCCGGTACTGTCACGGCTGATAATGCTAAATTAAGTGCTGCCAATATTGACTCCGGTGCGGCCTATTTAGATGCCCTCAATCAAACCACTCATCCATATGATGAAACTGCGGCAGCTATCAATATCAGCGCTGCTGGTGTTAAAGGTCGTGGTATATATAATTATACTGGTGCAACTTCAATGGCTACAGGCCTAATATTACGAGGTAGTTCTACTGATATCTGGATCTTTCAGATAAATGGAGCTAAGACTCAAGCGGCTCAGGCTAAGATGGTTCTTCAGAATGAAGATGGTGTTGAGAATGGAGCGAATGGCCCACTCGCTAAAAACATTTTTTGGGCAATAAATGGTGCCCCTTCTCAAGGAGCAGGTACTCGTTTTGTTGGAGTTGTAGTGTCTACTGGTGCTATATCTGTAGGGGCTGGGTCAACGTATGTCGGTAGAGCATTTAGTGACGGGACTGTATCAACCGATACCAGTGATTTTTCTAATGACCCAGAACAACTCGCACAAACACATTATCACTGGAGAAATGATGATGGAGATGAAACTGATACAGGGGCAACGTCTGCAACAGGCGGATCTGAAGATACAGCTGTTATAGATGTTAAGCTTGAGTCAAGCAACCGTTTGCGTCTACAGGTTTCCAATAAAGGTGGTATGACTTCAACATCAACTGAATATATTCTTGAATACGGAGCTAAATCAGTTAGCTGTGATCTTGTAAGTCCATGGATAAACGTTGGAGAAACTGGCGGTGCATTTGATATGTCAACAAGCTCACATATATCCGATGGTAATACTACAGATATAGACAACGCAGCAAATGGGGCAATGACAGAGGAAAATTTCACATTACTTGGAACGGGCGCATTAAGAGAGTTAACTGCCACGTCTGGAGCGATCATACTTTTTAATAACCAATATACTGAATTAGAGTATTCAATCCAAACAAATGTTGAAGCAGATTACGATACAGATTACTGCTTTAGGGTTACTTCGTCAGGAGACCCACTGCCTGTATACGACAATTATGCAGAGCTTACTACTATAGAACGAAAAGATTTTTATATTCAAAGAGGAACAGAAACAGTCTCTGGGACCAGTACAACACTTACTGCAGGAGTTGATTATGAAGCTCCTTCTGCTACATCAAGCGCTTTTGTCCGTATTACAAATGCACACTTAACCGGTGCAGGAAACAATGTGGGTACTAATGGCCAAAATGCAGACGATGTAACTGCCTATATTTCTGACCAAAGTGATATCACGTCATCTTTCATTATCTCACGTCCTTCTTCTGCTACTTCAAATACACAAGTGAGTTGGGAAATAGTTGAGTTCATTGGTTTACCTGGGACTGATAACGAAATGATAGTAAGAGGAGTTGGTGAGGTGTCACTTGTCTCAACAGAATTTACTGATTCAGGGTCTGTTGTTACTGACGTGTCTGACGACTCTGACGTAGTGGTCTTTATTACCGGACAGCAAAATCAAGATCCAAATACAACGAATTATAACGATGGTCTCTTTACAGCCGAGTGGGATGACGTTGCTAATCAGCCTACATTTGAGCGTGATGACGCTGATTCAAGCGCTGATCTGGGATATGCTGTTGTTGAGTTCACTGGTTTAAACTGGAGCACACAAAGAATAGAGCATACTTATACAAGTTCTGGTGCAGCAGAAACTGAATCTATGAGTGCAATTAATTCAATATCTAAAGCATTTACGCATACTCAAAAACGGGTTGGAGAAGGGTTGAATACTATTTCTGATGGAGGTCATTTGGTATTTATATCAAGTATTGGAGCTGTTACTTTTGAACTACGAGATACAGCACAAACACCGTCCAGTCACGTGTCGGTCGCATGGGTTATAGAAAACACACAAACAGGTGTTGGCGAGATGACATCCTATCAATCTGATGGTGAATTCATTGATGCTGATCCTGAACCTGCTATTTACAGTGTTTCAATTGGAGGCACAGTAAAAACCTCCACCGCAAGTATTTTTGGAAACAACACAACAGCAGGTACAGATACTACGTATCCACGGTTACATACCGGTTTTTCAATAGCGTCCTCAACTAGCTATGAAGTTTTTCGAAGTGACACAAATAACGACATGGAATTTAGAGTAGAGGTAGTAGAGTGGCCAACAGCGGAAACATCTATACGGCAAAATTACTATAGATTTTACGTAGATAATGATGCAATTGATCCAACCGATCCTTGGCCTGTCGGAGCCTCAGACTTGGGTGAAAATACCTCAATTACCGAAACTGACGACCCTCTGGGGGAAGGTGAGCGAGTTCGTGTACGCATGACATTAGGCATTAACAATGCAACACTTCCGGAAAGTACAACCGTATTTAAACTACAATATGGTTTGCGAGTGCTCACCTGTGGGGCTATTTCATCTTGGACTGACATAGGAGCACCTGGTAGTGGAACTGTCTGGCGTGGATACGATGGTGCGGTAGTTGATGGTACGGAGGTTGCTACCAGTACTCCTGCGGCAGGGACCTTAAACATATCTGTTTCTGATGTGGCCGGTACATACCAAGAGCAAAATAACTCAGCGATTAATCCGTATGCAATAGATGTTGGAGAAGACGTTGAATATGATTGGCATGTGGAACAGAATGGGGCGACACAATTTTCTGATTATTGTTTTCGAATGGTTGAAAGTGATGGGACTCTGCTTGATGGTTACAATAATTATCCAACGTTACAAACTGCAAGGTTTACGCCGGTTATTGGAAAGTGGCGGTGGTACGATGATGCCACAAACGCCACCCCTCTGACTCCACTAGGCGCTGAGGAAGAAACTCCTGTAAATCTTGCACCAGAAAATGAAATAAAATTACGCGCGACTGCAATTGAGGTTGAGAGAGCTCCTGGGATAAATGTTAAATTCAAGTTGCAATACTCTGAGTATGTAGATTTCAGTACTGGAGTGTATGATGTCGTTGCTTCGCACTTGTGTTCAGCCACTTCTACATGGTGTTATGTGGATGGTGCAGGTGATGACAATGCCGTTATTGATTTTGCTGTTTTAAGTGATGCTGATGCGTGTACCGCAGGTGTCGGTAATGGCTGTGGTTTACATAATGAAATTCCAACGACCATTTCTACACATACACAACCACTATTATCGAGCATGGAGTATGAATTTACACTAAAACCCAAAAATCCACGTGTGAACGCGGTGTATTACTTCAGACTCTATAACGTAACAAATGACGTTTCAGCATCAGCAAGCTCAACCTATCCCAGTGTTCAAATTGAAGGATCAAGTCTCGTATTCACCCTTGCAGGGTTAGATTCTGGTGAAGTGACCGAAGGAATTACTACTGATGCAACAACGACAGCAACGTCGATTCTTTTTGGGTCGATACCTTTCGATATTGAGATAGAAGCAGCACAGAGGTTGACTGTGGACACAAATGCTACTGAAGGATACCAGATTCTTATGTACACTGACCAAGATTTAACAAATTCATCCGGTTCAACTGTCCCGACTGTTGTTGGAACAAATGCTGCTCCAACTGGTTGGAATTCTGGTGGGTGTCCATCTTCAGCCATAGGCTGTTTCGGATATCATGTTGGTGATGACCTCCTTCAGGGAGGAGATGTGAGGTTTGGCGCTGATGATACATACGCAGCTTTTTCAACCGTACCACAAGAAGTGATGTATAGATCTACCCCCGCGAACGAATCTCATGATATTGTATATAAAATCCAAATTGGTGATGAACAGCCATCGGGAGATTATTACAACACTATTACTTATATAGCAGTACCAGTATTCTAGTATGATAAAAATTTCAAATTTACATTTATTTTCCGTCGCCGTAATCGCTGTTGTCTGTTTTGTAGGGACAACCACAAGTGTTTTTGCTGCTAATCACCTTGTGACCCCTTTGGTGTTGAACTTCAATCTTGAGAAGAGAGATATAATTACGGAATATATAACGCTCACCAACACCTCGGAACGAATGGTGCGTGTGTATGCGTCGGTAAATAATGTAGCGATGGAAGGAGGTGTGGTTGAGAGTTTTGAACAAAAAGTGGTTGCTGACAAGGGCACTACAGCAACTACGTGGATAGAGATATCACGTCAGCGCATGGAATTGAAACCAGGTGAAGTGCGTGAGGTACCGTTCACTATTCGTATGAATCCATTGACTGAACCGGGTGACTACAACGTTTTTATAGGTTTTGCAGAAGGTTCAAATAGACCCAATGCAGCATCAAAAGTTGCTCAGGGTTTGGCCCCGGGGACTATTGTTCATATCTCAGTAGATCAAACACAAGATCAATTTCTTCGACTAGAAAAGTTTGATGTAGATAGATTTGTAACTGCAACTGATGGAGAAACCATGTTGTTCACACTTACTAATCCAGGTGGAGTCGACATCATCCCCTCAGGCGAGGTTATCTTCTATAATAATAAGGGTGTTGAGGTTGACTCGCTTCCAGTAAATGTTCAGCAAAGTAAGGTACCTGCAGATGGTGAAGCATCATTTTCTATGGATGTACCTGATGCTTTGACATTGGGTAAATATAAAGCATTTCTCTCGGTTGAGTATGGAGAACATTTAACTGCTTCTGTACACGACACAGCCTTTTTCTACATTATGCCTTTGAAACAGCTTATTATAATTTTCTTTATAATTCTCGTACTGACGATTCTTATTGCTTTGTATGCGCATCGACGATATGACGGTGGGGGAGATGTGGGAGATGGCTCTGAAAATGTCGCAATGTATGTACGAGAGGGGACGTCTGATAATCAGGACCATGATTTAGATTTGAGTAAAAATGATGAAGCATAAAATATTTACAGTATTGATACTTGGAACTCTGTTACTGCCACAGAGTTTGTTTGCTGCCGGATTGTCATTAAGTGTGTCCCCAACACTTTTTGAGATGTCAGCGGTTCCGTTGCAGGCATGGAATAGTTCAGTAAAGGTAATAAACAACAATCCGCAAGATATTACTGTCTATGCTAATGTTGTAAATTTTGCCCCACAAGGAGAAACTGGACAAGGAAAGTTCTTACCTGTCTTTGAAGACTTTACAGAAGGAAAGACACTTGCCGAATGGATCACTGTTTCTGAAGAACCTTACGTTATACCTCGCGAAAGTAGTGTTGCGGTACCGTTAACGATTAATGTACCTGAAGATGCATCTCCTGGAGGACATTATGCTGCGATTATGATTGGGACCCGTCCACTTAATTCTGACAATCCATTTCAAGTAAAGACTGCTCAGATTGTCACCTCATTGTTTTTTGTTCGTGTTGCGGGAGATATTATAGAAAAAGGAAATGTTCGCACCTTTAGGACAGAGAAAACATTTTTTGATGTCCCTGAAGTTGATTTTGAAGTACGGTTTGAAAATAAAGGGAATGTACATCTACAGCCACAAGGAGAAATTGTTATTACCAACATGTGGGGGAAGGAGCGTGGTATTGTACCGATTAACCACCAAACTCATTTTGGCAATGTATTACCCGAGAGTATTCGTCAGTTCAATTTTACCTGGAAAGGAGAGCAGTCATTTACTGACATCGGTCGCTATACAGCAGTGCTGACGCTGGCATATGGACAAGATGTTCGTAATTTTGTGACACAGCCAACCTATTTTTGGGTCATACCAGTCAAAGCGGTGTTGATGGTCCTTGGTAGTTTAGCGGCAATTATTTTCCTCCTCACTTGGAGTATCCGCACATATGTACGAAAAATGCTTTCTATGTCTGGAGTGCAAGAGTACGTGCCTCGGTCACAACGCTTTGCCATGCAAGGAGATGTGGTTATTGAGAGTCGTCCGTCGGTACGAGCCCCGCTACTGGGTGGGGTAAAAGATTTGCAATCACGCCTTTCAAAAACGCATGCTTTTCTCGATACCGTAAAGACGCTTTTCAGTTTTGTACTCACCTATAAAAAATTCTTTGTAAGTGCGCTCTTACTAATAGTAGCCTCTTTAGCAGTATGGTATTTCCTTATTGAGGTAACTACTTTACAGCGCGATTATGAGGTTACTATTGAAAATCCCGACACGTCGGTAACTCTATCATCGGAAGAGATTATTTATGAAAAAAATAGTGCAAGTACACCGCAAGTAGAAGAAGTGTCTATTCCTGCTGCTGAGGTGGTTTCCCAAGATTTTGAATTGATACTCATCAATTCAAGTGATACCCCGGGCGTTGCCGCAGCTATGCAAACAGAACTTGAGTCTCAAGGGTATGCAATAGAGGCGCTGAAGTCTGACTTTGAAGAGTCTAAGAAACACACTGTAATAGTGTATGACATTGCTATACAAGAAGATGCCCGTGTATTGAGTAAGTTGCTTGATGGAGCGTTGTTGTCTGCTCGTCCTGATGACCTTACAACGAGTCTAGCAAATATTTCTGTATTTATCGGTAACGATCATACTGAAAGTCAGTAGTGATATTTTGATGTATACTCAATACATTATTAGTGTAGAATATTTATTCTATAACTTATAGTAACTATGGATCAATTTGAAAATAATGGTCAGAAACAGGTGTCCCCACATAAGGTGGATAGGAAGGCAATAATTATTGCCAGTGTATTATTTGTCCTCATCGTTGGAGGTATGTTTACTTTTGCTCTACTTAAAAAAGCTGAAATCCAGGAAGAAGTAATTTTTGACACCTTCTAGACAAAGGAATAGGAGGGTATCACACTATTTTTCTTAGCCTATACCTCCTCCTTTGCCCATTTTGGGACAAAACAGCTAAACACACCAAAATGTACTACACTTTGAGTATGCAGCTGTTTTTTGAAATAAACTTTGATTCAAAACGTATCTATATGGTGTAGACTAACTATACATTTTAAATATGGAAGTACCAAAATACGCACAGATAGCATTTGTTCTTGTAATTGTAATTGTTACTATTCAGTTTAGTGTAAAATATTTTAATACTGAGCAAAATGATTCGCCTGAACCACAAAAAATGTCACAACGGATGTCGGTTACGTCAGACAGGGTTTTATCTATAACTCCATCTGCTACACTCCCCATTGAAGACATTGTTCCAAATCAGAAGGTAAAACACTCAATTCCTCTGGCAGAGATTCGTCAGGGGTGCTCACGACAAGATTGTATTCCATCAGTTGATTCACCTCAATTTATCTCATTAGATATAGCACTTACAAAAATTGATAATAAACAGATTGGTATAGCACTGTCCTACAAAGGAGAGCATAGGTTTTATCCGTTTAGTATGTTGGTGACCAAAGAGATTGTTAATGATGTAGTTGCAGGAGACGCCTTGTTGATAACCTATTGTCCATTGTGTGGTACTGGTATTGTGTTTGATAGAACAATAAATGGATTAGTATATGAGTTTGGAGTATCGGGCATGCTTTGGCAGTCGAATCTACTTATGTACAACCGCTCAGACAATATTGCTGATAGGAATCTATGGTCTCAAGTGCTTGGTGAGGCAGTGGTGGGTGATGATACAGGTGCACAATTAACTATAATTGCTTCGGACATCATGCAGTTTAGTACTTGGGCAGAACGACACCCCAAGGGTTCCGTCCTTGATACTGGTAGTCAAAGAGACCCTTACAGTGGTGCGTATTATGAAGTTGCGCAACGCTTTGCTCCTGACTTCGATGCAGAGACGTCCCCACTTACTCCTGATACCTATGTATATGGCATAGAAGTTGACGGTGCCTTTAAGGCATATCCACGTCACCTTCTCCATGAAGGAACAATTCGCGATATGATTAACAATGATGAAATTATTATTACAAACAACGATGGGGAAGTAGCGTTTACTACTGTTGCTGGAGTAATAATAAATGACGTAGAAGGATTTTGGTTCTCTTGGGTTGCGGCACACCCTGAGACATTACTTTGGAATCGATAAATTACTAAAAAATAAATACTATGAATAATACAAATCAAACCACATCATTAGCAGCTTCAATTCTTTTAGGCTTTGCACTTATAGCAGCAGCAATCTATTTTTCCAACACACCAACTTCACCAACATCACCAACATTGTATGTAGGAGCTGGTGGCGAACAAGTTGCTGTTACTGGAGCGGGCAGTCCTAAACGAGAAGAAAGTCCATTGCGTCGTATCTATGGCAACCTTGAAGCTGAAACCACTATAGTTGAATTTTCTGACTTGGAGTGCTCGTTTTGTGCACGATTACACCCAACTCTCAAACAAGTGGTGGATGAATCCGAAGGTTCAGTTAACTGGGAATATCGACACTTACCACTGACAAGTCATGCAGGTGCTCGGCCAGCCGCTATAGCATCAGAGTGTGTAGGTGACTTAGCTGGAAATGACGCCTTTTGGAGTTATTTGGATGTTATTTTTGCAAACCAACGCTCTCTCACACCAGATTTTCTTGAGGCTGAGGCTTCACAGTTAGGTATTGATACAGAAGCATACCAAAGTTGCCTTGTTTCAGATGAAGTAGCTCAGCGTGTTGATAAGGATTTAGCTGTGGCAATTTCTCTCGGGGGAAGTGGAACACCATTTAATGTCGTTGAGTTTGCAGACGGTACTACTAAAGTAGCTTCTGGTGCGTTACCTTATGCTAATTGGGCTCAAATAATTGGAAGTAACTAGTCTTATGAACAAAGGTACCATTATTACCTTCGCGGTTGTCATAGCAATATTTTTCCTTGCTGGCTTGTATACCTATTCCATACAGCACACAGCACGTGTTGCGGAAAAGGACTCTGAGGCGTCACGAACACTCACTGTTTCTGAGGAAGCCCCCTATACTGATCTTGAAGGGAATCCTTTTTCCTTTGACGATTATAGAGGTCAGGTGCGTGTAGTCAATGCATGGGCGAGCTGGTGCCCATTTTGTACTAATGAGCTTGCTGATTTTGAACAGCTTGCGCAGGAATTCAGCGAGCAAAATGTGGCAGTTATAGCAATTAACAGAAAAGAGCCAAGGGAACGCGCAAAACATTTCCTTTCCTCCCTTGGGGAGTTTACCTACATTGATTTTGCGATAGATCTCTCTGATGCCTACTATACTTCAATAGGAGGATTCTCGATGCCTGAAACGGTGTTCTATGATAGAGAAGGAAATATAGTTATCCATAAACGTGGGTTTATGGATATTGAAGAGATGAGGACTCTCACAAATCAAGCGATAACTGCTCTTGATAAATAAATATGCTTGATCTTAATTTTGCATTTGCGGTGTCAGCTTTTGTTGCAGGTCTACTCATGTTCCTCGCTCCTTGTACCTTACCACTCGTTCCTGCATACTTGGCATTCATTAGTGGAGTGAAAGAAAAGGATGCGAAGAGGAGTAAAGAAGCGAGGAAAAAAATTCGAAAAAATGCAATTGCTTTCACACTTGGTTTTTCAGCAGTTTTTATATTGTTTGGAATCCTCGCTGGCTTTTTTGGATCTTTTGTTGGTCAATATCGTATAGTGCTTTCACAAGTTGGGGGTGTGTTCATTATTATGTTTGGACTGATGATGCTTGATATTATCCATATTGCACCACTCATGCGTGAGCATAAATTTACACTTCCAAAGTTTGTGACACCAGGTGAATCAAGTAGTGCTTTCCTTATAGGAGGTATCTTTGCACTGGGGTGGACCCCTTGTGTAGGGCCAGTTTTGGCTTCAGTGCTCTTGATTGCAACTACTAAGGCTACGGTACTCAGTGGAGCGTTTTTACTCGCTTTATTTTCAGCTGGATTGGCGGTGCCGTTTATTGCCACCGCTGTGGTGTATGCACGTGCGGGAAATCTAATAGAAAAATACTCAAAGGTATCGCGCTTGGTCAGTATTGTAGGAGGTCTGTTATTGATAGGTATTGGTTTTTTACTTTTGTTTAACAACTTTGGCCTGACGGTGTTGTATGGATATCAGTTCTTGGAATTTATAGGAATTGGTAGTTTACTGAATTATTATTAAAGACTAGACAAATTAGAATTTAGTAGTACTATTTAAGTAGATTAGTCTTTCAAAACCTATTACTCCCAAAAACATTTAGTTTTGCTCTCAATATCGAATTGAGGGTTTCGTGGGAATATAATTTATTTAATTATGTTTAGAGCAATAGGTACAGTGATTGTTTTATACGCAATTACTCAAATGATGTCATCTTCATTTGGAGCATTTGAACGCGCAGCGACAGCTGCATTCGAAGCTGTCGAAGCAGCAGCAATAGTTTCAAAAGTTCAAATTGAACAACAAAGATAACTTCTGATGCAAAGCCTGGAATTTCCAGGCTTTTGTTTTTGACTAGTATGTTTCTAAAGGTAATGTATGTTTTAATAGCAGCATGAATAAGGAAGAGAGGGAGTTTGTGAAAACAGTATGGGATTTTTATGAGAGCCATGGAAGACGAAGCCTTCCATGGCGTAAAACAAAGAATCCGTATAAGATACTTATTTCTGAAATAATGCTTCAGCAAACGCAGGTTGAAAGGGTACTGCCAAAGTACAGCGCATTTCTAAAAGAATTTCCGACAGCGCAGAAGTTAGCAGATTCTAGCCTTGGAGATGTTTTGACACAGTGGCAGGGACTCGGATACAACAGGCGTGCAAAAATGTTACACAATTGCGCTAAAGCGGTAGTGGCGAGCGGTAATGGAAAATTTCCTGATACATTTATTGAATTACAAAAGTTATCTGGAGTCGGTCCGTATACAGCAGGTGCGGTTATGGCCTTTGCATACAATACACCTGTACCAATTATCGAAACAAATATTCGTAGCGTCTTCATACATCATTTCTTTAACGATAAAACTGACGTAACTGATGCTCAGTTAGTACGATATATCGAACCCACTTTAGATTCCCAGAATCCCCGAGAGTGGTACTGGGCGCTGATGGACTATGGAGCGCACCTTAAAAAGACAAATGGTAATCCAAATAGCCAGAGTAAACACTACACTAAACAATCAAAGTTCCAGGGCAGTGATAGACAAATACGAGGTGCTATTGTAAAGACGCTCGCCAAAGGCGGGTGTCCTTACAATAGAGCTTTATTATTAAAGAGCCTGAATCAATTTGAAGACATACGCGTTGATATACAATTAGAGAAGTTACTACAAGAGGGTATGGTTGTAAAAACAAAACGAAGCTACCACCTACCCACATAATTTTGTTATGTCCTCATGGTTTAGTTTTGAGTGCAGTGAGAAAGCTTGGGGCGCTTTGCAAGAGGTTGCCTGCTATTTGAAGGATGAGAAATAGTGCCAACCTGAACAACTTCTGTAAGAAGTGAGATATTAGACATTGGCAACTAAATACTGTGCCAAAAATATGTTTATAAAGCTGTGTTGTGCCATTGGATGAGGTGCACATGCACATATTTTTTTACGGAGCGTGTTTTGGGGAAATTTTCCATGTGTGCGTCATAGAAATTTTCTTCTGCTAAGAGTTTTATAATCGTCTCATATTCCGCTTGTTCATCACCAGTAGCATCATAACGGTTTAAGAGAGGCTGCTTAGAGACGAGCATGTCATTAGTGCGAGCCATACGATCGTAGGGAAATCTATTTTTGATAATAACCCAGTATTCAAACTCACGAAGTACTACTTCATTGTCAAAATTGAAAGATTCTAAAAGCGCAGGGTCACCATTAAGATTCTTTTTAAATTCTTGATATTCTTGTTCAGTTTTCGTATGACGTGGAGTTTTCATTTATGAAAGTGTTTTCAATATAATAAGGTGTATATGGAGATGGCGCGAAACTGATTTATTTTTTGAGAAATTTTCTAAAATAGCATCATAGTATGCATCAGCTTCAAACTGACTGATGATTATTTTATACTCAGCCCATTCTTCTTTGTTACACTCGGACATTTTGCCAAAAACTCTTTTAGGTACAAGCATGTCATGCACTTCAGCTATTTTGTCATAGGGAAATAGATTGGTAATGATGTCCCAGTGTTCGTATGAATGAATGATTCTTTCTTTGTCTTCTTCAAAATTTTTGGTATCGTGAAAATTCTCATACAAAACTTGGTTTTCCGTGTACTTTGTTTTCATTTGATTTGTGCGAAGTGGCATGTTGCAGATTACTATACCTCTAAATTAGAATTATTCAACTAAAATAATTAATGGTGACTATTTTGTATCATTTAAGGCAATGGTAAAGAAAATTCCTGGTACCATAACGAGTCCTAATACAATAAAGATAAGTTCAAAAGGGAGGTAGAGAAGCGTCGCACTTCCAAGGAGTGCACCCGCAATCATCGCAAGTGGACGTGTAAGACGGAAGAAGCTCATAATGTTCGCGTCAGTACCTTTGGTATGTTTAAAGAAATAGCTTTCAGTAGTCGCCTCAACCAACGAACATCCTACTCGGCTTATAAATACCAGAATCATCCATGCAACTACTGGAGCTTCAGCCATAAAGGATATCCACGATGAAGTGACTGCAAGTATCAGGAATCCTACCGCCATCATCTCTTTTTCCCCTATATATCTATCAGCAATAACGCCCACTGGATACTCAATGAGGACATAGGCAAGTAGACCTACGGCAAATATTGAACCGATTATGTCCCAAGTGAATCCAAGTTCTGTAGCCAAGTAAAGAGGGAAGTAGATTGTCATCCACGCAAAAAATATTTGTAGAGTAAAGTGAGAAAGAAACACGTTGCGAATATCTTTTTTATCCCAAAATGATTGTATTGCGCTCAGTACCTTGACCTCTTTGTATTTTGGATCATGAAAGGTTCGAAAGCGCGAAAGAACTAGCAACACAAAGAGACTGAATATTCCTGCAGAAACAAGGTACGTCTTGTAGAGGTTGCTATCGTCATCACCGACAATCAAACTCAGTGCGATAGGACCAAAAACTGCTGCGAGACTCATGAGTGTGAGCGTAAGTCCTCGTTTGCTTCCCGTGTCCTTTTCATCGCTCCCAATCAAGCTTTCAGAAAATATATCAATACTCAGGTACAGAAGTGGATTAAGTATTAGGAATATGACAAATGCAATAATTGCAGTTGCTCCCGAGGGGCTCAGGCCGAGTGCAACCAGTGCTCCTATTTCTGCGACCGCGAGGTATATCGTCAGACGGACATTTCCAATCTTGCGCAGTATTCTAGATATAAACAGAAAGGCAAGGACTGCTATTGAAGAACCTATGGTGTACAGAGCCCCAATCATTGCAGGTGAAGCAAACTGTTCCATATACGTTGAACTACTGTAGGCAATCAAAAGACTGTGGAACGTGAAGATAATAGAGAGTACATAAATCAGCCAGAAGCTAATACCTCCATGTCGCACACGGTGCAGTGCGTGTCGTCGGTGAATACCCATATAGTATCCATATTGTAACAACCTAACTCCAGAATTATAAAGTCCCACGGGGACAGTACGCAGAGCGGAACATAAATAAACGGTAGACTCGAAGAGTCTACCGTTTATTTATGTCTGATACTTAAGACATCGGATGTCTTAAGTTAGGTTAAATGCCGATGAGTACGGGGATGACCATTGGGCTTTTGGATGTTTTTTGCATAAGGAATCCGCTGATGGTATCAGCAAGTTCATCCTTCACCATGTCTAAATCAATTGGGTGCATACCCTCAGTATTTTTCTCTACCGTTCGCTTGATGAGAACACGTGCTTCTGAAAGAAGCTGTTGGTTTTCACGGAGGTAGACAAACCCACGAGAGATAATGTCTGGTGACTTTCGTAACTTACCAGTCTTGGTGTTTACTGTTGCAATAATCACAAACATACCGTCTTCAGAGAGTGACTGACGGTCACGTAGTACTACTTCTTGTCGAGCACCTACGGTGAATCCATCCACCATGATAATGTCACTAGGAGCTTTTACTTTTTGTACAATCATTTGTTCTCCATTGACGATGTCAATAATTGATCCATTGTCAGGAACGGTAATGTTTTCCTTTGGAAAACCATTTTCAACAGAAGCATACATATGACTCTTGAGGTGATAGTGGTGTCCATGTACAGGCAGGAGGAACTTAGGCTTCACTGTTTGTTGTACCCAGATAAGTTCACCTGCATTTCCATGTCCTGAAGAGTGTACTGCAGCAGAGCGATAGTTAATTACTCGGACATTTTTTCGATAAATATTATCTTTAAGTTTCTGTACTGCAATTTCGTTACCTGGAATAACTGAAGAAGAGAGAACAATAGTATCTCGGTCAGTGAGGTTGATGAATTTGTGTTTATCGGTCGCCATACGCATAAGCGCTGCAAATTCTTCACCTTGTGCTCCGGTAGAGAGAATAACAATGCGGTCGGTAGGGTAGTCACCCATGTCGCCAGCATTTATGAATGTGTCTGACTTTACCTCAAATAACTTAGCAGTTAATGCAATATCGATGTTGGTTTTAATAGATCGTCCTTCCATTACCACTTTCTTACCAGATTTTTCACAAGCGCCAATGATACTGATAAGTCGATCAAACTGCGAAGCAAACGTACCAATAATGAGACGTCCTGTTGCGTTTTGAATAATTTCTTCAAGGTTTGTAAACACAGCTCCCTCTGGTGCTGACCAACCACTTCGGTCTGCGTTTGTAGAGTCACACACAAGAATAAGGTTTTTGTTTTTCCCGACTCCCTCCCAATCTTTTCGTTCTTCAGGAATAACTTCACCATCTTCATGTGTCAGTTTGATGTCACCAGTGATAACCACGTCACCATGCTTAGTTTTTACTGATACACCCATTGCGTCAGGAATAGAGTGTGTAACAGGAAATGTTTCAATTTTTGTTTTCCCTACAGTAAATGAATCACCCTCTTTGATAACATTCATGATTACCGGATCTAGATGTGGGAACTCCTCTTGTCGTTTAAGTATCATCAAAGAGGTGAGGTACTGTGTGTAGATTGGTGGATTGCCAATTCGTTCCATCACAAATGGAATACCACCAATGTGATCAAGGTGACCGTGTGTGACCACCAATGCACGGATTTTATGTTTTCGTTCTTCAAGGTATTGTGTATTTGGCAGGATGTAGTTAATCCCTGGTGCATTTGCTTCTGGAGATACAAATTGGAAGCCGATATCAAAGATGATGATGTCGTCCTTTGTTTCCACTATGGTCATATTGCGACCGATTTGCTCTACTCCTGACATAGGAATGATACGCACTGTGTCGTCATCAAGCACTTCAGGAATGATTGGTGCTTTGTGATCCTTTTCAGCCATTCGGTGTGTTAGTGCTGGATTGGTCATGCTCCGACGACGCTGGTTGTTACGTTTTCCGCCACGTCCTCGTTTCTTTGGTCCACCGTTACCACTTTGACCATTTTGTGATCGTTTCTGGGTATGTGTGCCAGCACCTGCTGGACGACCTTGCCCAGGGCGACGGTTTCGGTTGTTCTGGTTTCGGTTAGTACTTGTACCCGTACTCGCATGAGCAGGCTTCTGAATAACTTCTTTATTTTCGTTTTGGTTGTTCATAATATTATTTCTAATTATACTTCGTAATGAATAGTTGAGAAAATCTATGTAAGACATTGATACTCTCAAATACTCATTAGGTAGTAGTGAAGGTTGTTAATTGTTGTTAAATACAGGCCAGAGGTTATTTGCGGTCATATGCCATGAAGCGATATTCTCAAAGCGTTCGTACGGTTTACTCAGCTTGTATAAGGCATTTATTGAGACATCAGCATCGATGACGTAACTGAAGGTTGGGGTATAGAGAAAGATTGCAGGTATTTCTTCAGTAATGATGTTTGTAAACTCAGTGATTGCTTCAGCACGAACTGTTTGATCTGTTTGTGTGCGAATTTTCTCAAGCAGGGCATCGGTATCAATATTTGCATACTGTGCAATATTGAGCCCAGGATCGTCTTTTTGTGAAGAATGCCAAAATGGATAGAGGTCAACTGACCGACCAATATCATTTCCAAATAAGAGTGCTTCAAAACTCCGTGGTCGAATAATTGCTTGAACAAGATCAGTTTGTTCAAATTGATCTGTACTGACCTGCACCCCCAGTGCCTCCCACTGTTTTACAATAAATGTTGCAGTTTGGTCAAAAAGGGGAGTGTTTGCTGTGGTGAGAACAACTGACAAAGTAGTAGGTTGCTCATCAATTTCCTTTTCCCAGGTACCCTTATCTGTCTGTGTCCATCCGCCACCTTCTAGGATTATTTTTGCTTGTTCTGTTCGTGTTTGGTTATCAGTACTAAGTATCGGTGATGCGTCCTCAGATTCTATCGTAATAAAGCCTGGCGGCACAGGGGTTGAGATGGGGATACCGTGTCCGAAGAGTATGGTGTCGATAAGTTCAGACCGATCAATGGCTACATTAAGGGCTTCTCTTACTGATTTATCACGTAGTGCGCTTGATTTATTTTGATTGAAAAAGATTGAAAATGTTCGAGGAAGTGGTTTTTCAACTATTGTATAGGTATCAGTATCAATCAATGAGAGTGATTCTGGTGAAAGGCTTGGCGTGCTTGCAATTTCTTTGTTTTCAAGAGCTTCCAATAATTCTTCTTCATTTTGATAAAAGTTGAACACAAGTGTGTCTATGTTTGGATTTTCATTTGTATAGGGTGATACGGTTAGCTCGTATGCATTTATCAACCCTGATTTGTTGCGTAGCACGTCACTTACTTTATAGGGACCCGCACCAATTGGCTCTGTGTTGTTTTGACTGAAGGGAAGTTGTTCAGTTGGAAGTTCATCCCATAATGAACGAGGTAAAATACCTACAGTAAGGTTTTCCATAAAAGGAGCATACACTTCCTCAAGAATAATATTGAATTCGTATTCTCCTAACTCTTCAATAAGTACACCATCCCAGTTTCCACGCAATGGACTTTTGAGGTCCGGATTTTGAATGAGTGCAATGGTATATGCAAAGTCGCGAGTAGTGAGAATATCATTATTGTGAAATCGAATATCTTGTTTGAGTGTGACGTGGTATGTTCTTCCATTTTCAGAAATTTCTATTGATTGTGCAAGATCAGGGACCAGGGTACCTTCTTCATTAAGTTTCATCAACCCACTATATATAAGTGCAACCATATCATGATCAGCACGAGTGATTGACAATACTGGATTTACAAAACGCGGAGTACCAACAATACCTTCAACAAGAGTTCCTCCGTTGCTTGGTACCGAAGTTACATATTGTGTATTGACGATACCTAGTACGTAAAAAAGTGAAACAAACACCGCAATAAGGGCAATGTGGAATAAAAATCGGTCACCGTAACTTCGCCGTTGTAGAAACGAGAAATAACGAGTAAGGAGTGAGCGTGAGCCCGTTTTATTTTGTAAGTTCATAAAGAATACAGATGTTCAGGCACTGTAAATTACTGATTAGCTGTTCAGAAATAACAACGCATTAAGCGTGTTAGAAAATGACTGTAAGAAGTGTACTTGCTACGAAAAGTATCGCAAGAACAATAGACGCACGAAACAGAAATTGTTCGCTCCCTCGTCGCTTGTGAAAGGTTGCACTAAAGTTGTCGCCTCCGAATGCACCACCGAGACTCGATCCACGTGATTGAAGCATTATTCCAGCTATCAGTAGGATTGAGAGTATGATTTGTACAAATGGTAGTATCGGAAGCACTACGTTTTGTATGAATTCCATGTGGCAAGATAATATCAGAAAGAGTTGCCGATAGCAAGATATAAACGGGTAAAAGAAAAACCGTAGATTCCTGCAGCGGTAAGGGCAGCGTGTCTGCACTTATAGAACTCTTACTTTACCCAGATGGGGGTCTTTCCTTTTGTCTTTTCAGTATGGTCAAATCCCCGTGTCAGAATTGGACCAGAACATAACAGGCAGTTCCTAGAACTATGAAGACCATGCCTACAAAGATAATCCACCCATAGATCTCGTGTAAAATACCTGGGTATGAAAATCCAAAGTGGGGACCAGGGGAAACATCAAAAAATGTCAGCATGGACAAAAATCCTGAAAAAATAATACCAAACCGATAGTGGTAAAGCGTTTTATGCGTTGTTCGATTTTAGCGTACTCATAACTTCCTCCCTGAAAGTAAGTAGAATTGCCGGAGTGTTACTTATTTGTCATGACGTAATTTTAAAACAATTGCAATAGATTTTTCCTGACGTATAATTAGGCTCGCTTACTATAAAAAGCGTAACTTTTTATAGTCTATGGATGATTATAGATAAGCACTAGCGAAAATATATTAAATAATTGTTAACAGTATGGCAGAAGTAAACATTACACCGTTGGCTGACCGTGTTGTCGTTCGGGCGTTGACAGATCAAGAGTCAGGAAACGTTTCGGTTTCCGGTATTATCCTTCCAGAGTCAGCGAAGAAAGAACAAGCAGGAGAAGGTGTGGTCGTGGTGGTTGGCGCGGGAAAATGGGATGAAGATGGTGAAAAACGAATACCTATGGACGTAAAAGCAGGTGATCGTGTGGTGTATTCAAAATATGGGTTCGATGAAGTGAAAGTTGAAGATAAGGAATACTTTATCGTTGGAGAGTCAAGTATTCTCGCAGTAATCGGATAATTAACAGATAGTTTCGTGTAAACAAACAGACAGTATGGCTAAAGAAGTAATATTTGGTGAAGATGTACGAAAGAAACTCCAAAGGGGAGTAGATACCGTTGCGAATGCAGTAAAAGTGACGTTAGGCCCACGTGGGCGAAATGTAATTCTTGATAAAGGATATGGAGGACCGTTAATTACCAACGACGGTGTTTCTATTGCAAAAGAAATCACACTCAAAAACAAGTTTGAGAATATGGGAGCTGAGATTGTAAAAGAAGTTGCCGACAAGACAAATGAGCTTGCCGGAGACGGTACTACAACAGCGACCGTACTTACTCAAGCGCTCGTAAACGAAGGACTTCGACAGACCACCATGGGTCTAAACTCAATGGCAGTACGTCATGGAATGGAGCATGCAGCAGAAGATGTAGTAAAGGCATTACATGCACAGGCAACACAGATTTCAACTACTGAAGAAATAAAACAAGTCGCAACAATTTCAGCGGAAAACGCAGAAATAGGTGCAAAAATTGCTGAAACTATCGAAAAGGTAGGGAAGGATGGCGTAGTGACAGTTGAAGAGTCACAGTCATTTGGTATTGAAACTGAACTTACTGAAGGAATGGAATTTGACCGAGGGTATGTCTCACCATATATGGTAACTAACCCAGAACGGATGGAAGCAGAGTATAAAGATGCACAAATCCTTGTAACTGATAAGAAAATCTCTAACGTACAAGAGATTCTTCCGTTACTTGAAAAGATTGCACAAGCAGGGAAGAAAGAATTAGTTATTATCGCTGATGATATTGAAGGTGAAGCATTGACAACGTTTGTTGTGAACAAGCTTAAGGGAGGGTTCTCAGTACTGGCAGTGAAGGCTCCAGGATATGGGGATCGAAAGAAAGATGTGCTTGAAGATATTGCTATTACTACCGGTGGGCAACTTATTTCTGATGATCTTGGAATGAAGCTTGAGGACGTTGAACTTGATCACCTTGGTAAGGCTGATCGAATTGTGTCTACTAAAGATAATACTCTCATTGTAGGCGGACGAGGTGAAAAAGGATCAATCGAAGATCGTATTGAAGCGTTACGCGCACAAGAAAAAGCTGCAAGTTCTAAGTTTGATGGCGATAAAATTGCTGAAAGAATTGCAAAGCTTGGAGGTGGTGTCGGAGTCATTCGCGTAGGGGCTGCAACAGAAACTGAGATGAAGTACCTCAAACTAAAAATCGAGGACGCAGTCAATGCAACAAAGGCTGCTATTGAAGAAGGGATTGTTTCTGGAGGTGGTACCTCACTGGCAAAAGCTGCTGCATTTGTGCAAAAGGAAGTGCTCTCAAAGAAAGATCTTGATCGTGAGGAACTTGTGGGGTACAACATTGTACTCAAGGCGCTTGATATGCCATTGCGACAGATTGTAGACAATACTGGCCGCGATGAAGGTGCAGTTATTGTACAGAAAGTAAAAGAAGCAGGTGGAAATGCAGGATACGATGCTGCAAAAGGAAAGATGGTGGATGACATGATTAAAGAAGGAATCATCGACCCGGTGAAGGTAGAGCGTGCATGTGTACAACACGCAGTTTCAGCTGCGGCGATTCTCTTAACTTCAGAATGTGCAGTAGCAGACGAACCTGAACCAGAAGGAGCTGCACCAGCGATGCCTGATATGGGTGGTATGGGTATGCCCGGCATGATGGGATAATTTCCCCAAATCACGTCAGCTACTTCGTTGAGTTTCAAATAATGATTTTCAACGTACCATTAGGTACACCCCAAATTATTTTTTTCACTCACCTCGTATCTAACGCAATTTAAGAAAATTACGGAAACAAAAACCTAGCGATATATCGCTAGGTTTTTGTTTATGTGGCTTACTTATACGGATGGCTCCCTTGAACTTATTAGAAAATCGAGAACTAGTGTTCCAAGTATAGTAGAAGTCACAAATTCAAGTAATGTAATTGGAGTGTACATTGGTGAATTACCGGACCTTTATTTATTCTGTCACAAGAAAACACCAGGCTCTGTCTGGTGATGGAAGTGGCAGACCGAAGGTCGCACGAAGTGTTAGCAGAAGACCCCCCCCCTGACACTGTCAGGGGAGTTTCACTTGTAAAATTAATACCACAATTAATTACGTAATTAATTACGTAATTAATTTTTGTCACTTACATCAAAACAAAATATATGTCATAGTTATTTAAATTCATTGTCTTACAAGGAGGAGATACAATGACAAGTACTTTATTTAGCGGTTCACTGAAATCAGCTCTTGGGTTGACACGTGAAATGGTTGTGGTTACCCAGGGGGTCTCAAGTCTTTTTGATGCAGAAACTGAACGTTCCGGTGGCGCATTGTGTTTCTTTGGCCACGATGGCTCATGGCATCAAATTGCGGTCATCGGCAATCCTGGTGTAGATGAGAAACGTTTCATGGATAACGCATTCAATAAGTGTAGCGCTATGTTTGAGACTGATGAAAAAACTTCGAGTTTTCCCATAGCGAACCCCGAAGCCATCCCTCCCGTTTACCCTGGAGGAATAAGGCTTTCAACTGGTGATTTCCTCGCTTTCTCAGGATATCCACCACTTTGGGACGAAGCTCTTTGTATTGCGCTAGCACGTCGGTTTAATTTAATTACCGAACTCCAAATGGGAGTTATTGTGTGTCTATCAAGGAATCTATATTTTCATCGAGCTGAAGCACTATTCGCACAAGCAGCTTAGTCATCAGTTGGTGATGAGCTAAGAAAGGCCCATGTAATTGTTGGGCCTTTTTTTTGATTGTACCAAACTCATTGCATGATAGAATAAATAGCATATTACAGACATAAACTTTTTTGATATATGACCACAACATGGATTATAGTAGGGATAATTGTAGTGACCATTGTGTATGCAATTGCTATATACAATGCATTTGTAAAACTGACACAACGAGCGATTGAGGCATGGGCAGATATTGATGTACAACTGAAACGTCGGTACGACCTTATCCCAAACCTTATTGAGACCGTAAAAGGATATGCATCACACGAACGAGAGACCTTTGACGCAGTAGTGAACGCACGTGCAGCAGCGACACAGGTACACGTAGATCCTTCAAACATCACCCCAGAGCAGATTACCGCTATGGCAGGTGCTGAGGGTGCTCTTTCAGCGTCACTAGGGAAGTTGATGATGATTGCTGAAGCATATCCAGACTTAAAGGCAAACCAAAACTTTGGACAGCTACAAACGGAACTTTCAGACACTGAAAACAAGATCCAAGCAGCACGACGCTTCTATAACGCAAATGTGCGTGATTTAGCTATCAAACTTCAGTCTTTCCCATCAAACATGATTGGAAATATGTTTGGCTTTAAAGAACGTGAATACTTTGAGCTAGAAGAAGGTTCTGAAGAACGAGAAGTCGTCAAAGTCGATTTTTAGTCTGAAAATAGTGAACTGCTTTACTGTATTTCATCATTTTTTGAACAAGATAATGTAGTAAATATTGATATGAGTAAAGTATTTTACAACAAACTCGTACGAGACAAGATTAAAGAGACTATTGAGCTCAAAGACGAACAGTGTGAGGTTCGTGAGATTACTGATGAAAATGAGTTTCAGCAAGAACTTCTGAAAAAAATTCGTGAAGAAGCAACTGCTTTGTCTCATGTGCGTACGCGCACTGACTTCTTAGATGAGTATGCTGACCTTATGGTGGTGCTGGATGCTCTGACGGCAACTATGGGATTTTCCGAAGCTGATGTACAAATCGCCATCGAGGAAAACGTGCAGAAAAAAGGTTTCTATAACAGTAAACACTTCCTTCACTGGTCAGATGACAAAGAGTATGTAAGTAACGAAACTCCTCAAGGAGTTAAAGAATAGTTAGCATTTAGCCCTTAGGGCATGAACGCAAATCTGCTGGTGAGTTTATACGTTTTCTTAAAATTTCTTTCGGTTCAAGTTCAGAACTTGAAACCCAACTCATTATATCTAAACGACTAGGTTTTATTTCAGAAATGGAATTTGATAAACTAGATCCTGATCTTATTGAGATACGGATGATGCTCGATAAGTTTATACCAAATTTACTAAAAGCTAAGGACTAATAGACTAAGAGCTAACTTATGGCAACACTCTATACACATCAAGGACAGAATATTAGAAAGACGTGGTTTTTAATGGCGATGTTTTTAGTGTTGGTAATGGCTGTGGGATATGGGGTTGCTTGGTATATGCAGACACCTGCACTTCTGTATATCGCAGTGATTTTTGCACTCGTGATGAACGTGGGGAGCTACTGGTTCTCAGATAAAATAGTTTTGAAGATGACTCACGCAAGGCCTGCAACACTTGAAGATAATCGAGAGCTGTACAACATTGTAGAAAACCTTGCGATTACCGCAGGTCTACCAATGCCAAAGGTCTATATCGTACAAGACCCTTCACCAAATGCGTTTGCAACAGGACGTAACCCAGAGAATGCGGTGGTAGCGGTAACTACTGGCCTTATGCAGATACTCGATCGAAGTGAGCTTGAAGGAGTAGTCGCGCATGAGATGGCTCATATTGGCAACAGAGATATGCTGATTATGACTGTGGCTGTAGTGCTTGCAGGCTTCATTGCAATTATTGCTGATATTATGATGCGTTCGATGTTTTTCGGAGGAGGTAATAATAAAGATCGACACCCAGCATTTCTCATTATCGCTATCGTGGGTATTATTCTCGCACCAATTGCTGCACAGCTGATTAAAATGACTATTTCCCGAAAACGTGAATTTGTAGCTGATGCTACGGGCGCATTACTTACGCGGTACCCTGAAGGCCTTGCGTCCGCACTTGAGAAAATTTCGTCTCATGCGCAACCAATGCAACACGCCTCAAACGCCACCGCACACCTCTTCATCTCCGACCCATTCCAGGGTGCAAAAAAGCGAAGTATGATGCAGAGAATAGGCGGATTATTCCAGACTCATCCGCCAGCTGAGGACCGCATTGCAAAACTCCGAGGGATGGATATGTAATAGACTATGGATTTCAAAGAAAAATTTCCAACTGAAGAATCTGTCCAATCGACTATAGGTGAAAATTGGGGCGATTTTACTAACGAGGTGTATAAGGAGGTGGGGCACCTTGAGCAGAAATATAAACGAATCAAAAAACGACAAGGTGCTGGAATGGGTATGGTATTTATAGGGGGTGCCCTTATAGTGACTCTTCTAGAGACTACTGATGTTGTATGGTCATCCGTTTTTGGTGAAGGTTTGGCTATATTTTTGGGTATTGTGATACTTCCAGTTTCGTTAGGTCTTATTGGGCGAGGTATTTATCTATTGAGAGACGGGGAAGGGGTGGTTAAGAGATTTAATACTCAGCTTAATGCTTTAATTTTCTCCAAAGTATTTTCAACATTTGGTCTGGATGGCACTCAGGCTACGAAAACATTTGAAGATTCCTCAGAGAAAGGTGGGGCATTCTGGGTAAAAGATATCAACTCATTTACAGGTGTTCAAAAGGTAACGAAGTCTACTGAAGATAATCAAGTTTCGGACCTCCTTAATCATTCAGAACTAGTAACTGAACCACACAACAGGGTGATGAGTGATGACATGATGAATCTGACTATTGATGGAAAAGCGTTGTTTGTTGCAGAACTTGAACTAAAACATGTGACTGGAAGCGGGAAACATAAATCAGTTAAAAAAATATTCAAAGGATATTTTTGCTCATTAGATCTAACTAAAACCTTAAAAGGAAAAACCTTTATTTCAACAGAGGGAGACAAAAAAGGGTTTGGACATCGTACCTTCTTCAGCGGGTTGCGTGATACTGGTGCTGTTGAGACCATTCTTGAGTGGAATGACTTTGAAAATCTCTTGCATGTAGCAACGACTGATGAGGCTGAGGCTCGATATGTTTTATCGACAGACTTCATGAGTGATCTGTATGATTGGTGGAAAGATAAAAAGAAAAACATACGTATTTCCTTTATCGGTAATCGCATGTATCTATTGTTCCCAGATAAAAAAATTCGATTCTTCAATAGTGTACCCAGTTTGAATACAGCTTCTTTACAAGAGTACACCCTGACAATTGCCTTGCCTTTAATGCACGTTCTACATCTCGCTGAAGATGTGCAGGATTAATATCTGTATTTTAGTCTTTTTCTAAATATGCACACAGGTGCAAAAAAGCGAAGTATGATGCAGAGAATTGGAGGACTGTTCCAGACTCATCCGCCGGCAGCTGACCGTATCGCAAAGCTTCGAGGGTTAGAAATCCCAAACTAAGCAAATTTCTTTTCGTCTACACAAAAAGCACGCTCAACGTAACCCAGTCCTTCTTACAGAAGCAGTATAGGTTATCAATGTTTTTCATTCTTCAAAATATTAGTTAACCTTTTGAATAATGACGTTAAGTCATTATTCAACCTCGCGCGCTTTTTACTTGTCCCCTCGAACTTTATTTTAGCTGTGCATATCGGCCTAGGAGACTCCATGTATTTTTTTAGGTAAGAATTTGATACACTCATCTTTAATATGGAAATGTTAAAAAATATTCAGATAGAATCACAACGTATAAAACTGGTACCTCTAACTAAAAAATATCGTACAGAGATTTTCCGTGAATTCTCATATGAAATTACTCAGTATATGTTTCCTAAATCGCCTGAGTCTATCGAGGAAACTGATTTGTTCATATCTAAGTGTGTTAAGGATCTGGAAAAAGGAACTGATTTAATCATGGCTATTGTCGATATTCAGACGGGTGACTATTTAGGTAATGTTGGTATACATAAAATTGGTACCTCTATCCCAGAGTTAGGTATTTGGGTTAAAAAATCTGCTCACGGTAATGGGTATGGAAAAGAAGCTGTACAACTAATCAAGCTGTGGGCGGATAAAAATATTAAATATCAGTATATTACGTACCCTGTAGATATAAATAATACCCCCAGCAGAAAAATTCCTGAAAGTATGGATGGTGTAGTAGTCCGTGAATATGATAAACGTAGTCAGTCTGGTAACGTACTGCATTTAGTTGAATACAGAATTCCTAGTGGTAACTAAGAAGCTTTGGTACACTATTGTTCACTGGAGAGGTGGCTGAGTGGTTTAAAGCGCATGCTTGGAAAGTATGTTATGGGCAACTATACGCAGGTTCGAATCCTGTCCTCTCCGCAAATACCAAAACCCAAACAAAGCAAAGGCTTTGTTTGGGTTTTGTCGTATTTGAGCGAGAGGACAGGATTCGAAAAGCTTTTGAGCCAGATTGTAAGCGAAGCGAAACAATATAGCCAAAAGGTCTACTGCGCCTGTAAGGCGGGAATCCTGTCTTCTCCGCATCATCGAGCTAGCACGAGACGCCATGTTTCGTGCTAGTCTGATACAATTAAATACAATGTCAAATCGTCTATATAAAAGTGGTAAATCAACATTGCTCTCAGCACTTACATTCAACGACGCAGCGTTCTGGGGTGCTGATATATTTGTAGGTGTTGTATTTGCTTTGTATATAACACAGAATCTCGGAGGGTCTGCTATTGATGTTGGCTTAGTATTTGGTCTCTATCGTGGGGTGCGCGCATTCGCCGCAATCCCAATTGGTAAATATTTAGACAAAATCAAAGGTCATGTTGATGAATACTACACACTTCTCGTTGCTAGTTTTATGGTAGGTCTCACCTATTTTTCACTTTTTTTCTCAACTGAACTTTGGCATGTTTATATTGGAATGATTGCAATTGGCATCGGCCACTCGCTTGATATTGGATCGTGGAAAGTTCTTTTTTATGGAAATTTACCTAAGGGTAGTGAGGGAGAAGTAATCGGTGTCTATACGACCGTAATGCAAATTATCTATGGATTAGTTACTATCTTGGCTGGGTTCGTGGGTGAAAAATTTGGTTTTGAGTGGATATTGATGTCCGCCGGTATTCTTACCATTGTTGGTGGTTTGATTATGTTTTCGATCAAGCCAACTACAAAATCTCTATAAATTACTTACTGTTGAAACACCATCAAACAAAAACGCAAAAATAATCAAACCCGCCACACCACTTTGACCGACCACGATCCTAACCCCAGAAAGCCTGCAAACACAGACCCAAACACGAAAGTGGTCGTGTCTTTTGCTATACTATTCATATGAATTCACGTATCTATTTTATTTTGGGTTTTACATTCCTTGTGGGGATGTTTTCGGGGGCTTATTTGTACGTGACGTCATTTGTCCCTGAGTATGTAGTTGAGGAAGTTGAAGAAGTGTCAGAAATCGGTTTTCGAGTGCAGGGGCAGATGACAGGAGGGTGTGGAATGCGTGCTGTGTGCCCATCATTTATCTTGAATCAGAATCGTTCGTATGAATATGTCCCTGCTTATATTTTGCAAGAAGGGGCACCTGAGTTAATAAAAGGGAAGTTAGACCGTGGTGTTTTTGAAGAAGTTTCTTCGCTTGTCAAAGAAGCTGACTTACAAGCTTTGCAAAAAATAAATACAAAAGGATGTGATTCTTACGTAGATGGTACCGATTATGTATACAACGTGACTTTTGAAGGACAACAGTATGACCTCAATACATGTGGTATGGATTTTAAAGACTCGGTTTTAGATAAGGAATTGAGGTCACTTTGGACACAGGTGGCAACTTCAACCAGCGAGACACCGCCAATTTTTGAAGGAGGTTTAGGTGAATATTTTAAGTTATAATCGATAGGTTATTTTTTGTAATCGACCACAGCGTAAAACCACTGATTCTCATTGGGAATCAGTGGTTTTACGTATACATAGCTGGATATATTGAATGTGTGGAACTCTCCATTTTATAGCACGTTATCATATTAGAGGCCCGTGCATCAGAGAATTGTTTGATATACTAAATTTGTAAGTATTATTAATCATTTTCTATTCATATAGGTAAACTTTTGCCATTCAAGAGTTTCTTTGTGGAAGTAGCAGTGGTTCAACAATCAGCACTTTAAGATAGGGGGCGTGTCAGGTATTTAGATTGATAAGCTTTTATAAACTATGCCAACCAAACAAAAAAAAATTCTTATCGCAGAGGATGAAAAGCCAATGGCACGGGCTTTAAAATTGAAACTTACACACGAAGGATTCGATACTACTGCTGTTTTTGATGGGCAATCTGCGTTAGATTTGCTTAAAAAAGAGAAATTTGACCTCGTTATTCTCGACTTAGTAATGCCGAGAGTTGATGGGTTTCAGGTCCTTGAAAAAATGAAATCGGAAAAAATAAATGTTCCAACTATAGTGACATCAAACCTGAGTCAGATAGAGGATGAAGAAAGGGTGCGATCACTTGGAGCAAAAGACTTTTTTGTGAAGTCACACATTTCCATAGCTGACGTGGTGACACATGTTAAAGCAATCATTTAATACGTATGAAGATTGACGACAAAAAACTAAAAAAAATTCTTACGCAAGAAAATTACGTCACGGGAACGGATATTGAAAAGGCGGAAAAATATGCGATAAAGAAAAAAGTTCCTTTCACAGAGTATTTGATAACTGAGGGTTTTGTCAGTAAAGACTTGCTTGGACAGGCTGCTGCTGAGTCTTTTGGTGTTACGTACTCAGATTTAAATTCTAACCAGCCATCACGCGATCAGGTTTTAAAAATTCCTGAAGATTTAGCTCGTAAAAAGGGAATCGTGTTTTTTTCAAGCACGAAGAAAAATGTTGTCATTACTACGGACGACCCTGAACAAGACGGTCTTTTGGCTGAGATGAAAGAGATTTTCCCCACGCAAAAAATCATCGTCACATATTCACTATTGGAAGATATTGAACAGAGTTTTATACATTATCAAAAATCTCTTGATGTTCGTTTTACGGAAATTCTCAAAAATCAAAATCATATAGCCTCAGAATTGTTGACTGAAATATTTAACGATGCAGATACATTTCATACTTCAGATATCCACTTTGAACCACAGGCAACTGATGTGTTGGTGCGATTTCGTATAGATGGTGTGTTGCGTGAAGTTGGACGACTCCCAACGGAAAGTTACGAAAATGTTTTAAACCGTATTAAAGTACAGAGTCGCTTACGTATCGATGAGCACTTTGCCGCTCAAGATGGCTCTATGCATTATGAGAATGGGGATAAGATTTTCGATATGAGAACTTCAATTGTGCCAACAGTTGAGGGCGAGAAGGTAGTGCTGCGTGTGCTTGCAGCATATGTTAAAGGTTTCTCTCTTGAAGATTTGGGTTTGTCAGCTGAAAATCAGGAAACGTTAGAAAATGCAGCTAAAAAGCCTTTTGGAATGATTTTAGTTACTGGTCCAACAGGGAGTGGAAAAACGACAACCTTGTATGCATTGCTTAAGCTCTTAAATAAACCTGATTCCAATATCACTACCATTGAAGATCCTGTAGAGTACAAAATGGTCGGTGTGAATCAGATTCAAGTAAACCCTCAGACAAACCTTACCTTTTCACAAGGTCTTCGATCTATCGTCCGACAGGACCCCGACACTATTTTAGTCGGGGAAATTCGAGACGAAGAAACTGCAGAAATTGCAGTCAATGCAGCATTGACAGGTCATTTGCTCCTTTCTACATTTCACTCCAATGACGCTGCAACTGCTATACCCCGTTTGTTAGATATGGGGACTGAGCCATTTTTGCTCGCATCAACGCTGGAGGTGATTGTCGCCCAGCGATTAGTACGAAAAATATGTGAAACATGTCGGTATAGTTTGTCGGTTGATAAGAAGGAATTGCATGCTGAGCTTCCTTGGGCTAAAAAATACTTCAAAGGCAAGAAAATAACTTTTTATGTTGGAAAGGGCTGTGATACTTGCGGCCATACTGGTTACCATGGACGAATCGCAATTTATGAATTCATTAAAATTACTCCTGAATTAAAAGAACTGGTACTAACAAATCCTTCCACAAGTGAGATATGGAAGCTTTCACAAAAGCAAGGTGCCCATTCCTTGTTTGAAGATGGTATCGAAAAGGTTAAAAGTGGTATTACTACTCTCGATGAAGTCATGAGGGTGGCACCACCACCACAAAGTTAAATTCGTACATATTGATTTCTAACATGCCAAAAGAAAAAAAACAGAATTTCTTGGTAAGGATTATACGAGCACTTGATAGTGTTCATTTTGGTATTGGAAAAGAACGTGATTATTTTGTAGAAAATCTAAGTATGCTTGTTACTTCAGGTATGCCTATTGTGTCAAGTGTTACAGTTTTAGAGCAAGGTGTAGGGTCTGGAGGGATGAAGAAAATACTTGGGATCTTTCGAGAAGATTTGGAGGGTGGTATGTTGCTGTGGAAAGCATTTGACAAGACGGGTATTTTTAGTGGTCATACTATTGCATTGATAAAAATTGGTGAAGAATCAGGAAGACTTGTTGAAAATCTGAAGCTTATTTCAGAGCAAGAAAAGAAAGATCGTTCATTCCGTGGAAAGCTCCGTAGTGCCATGATGTATCCAGTTTTCGTACTCACGTTGACTGTGTTCATTGGTGTTGCAATAGCTTGGTTTATACTGCCGCGTTTAGCAACGGTGTTTGATCAATTGCAAGTTGATTTACCGTTCCTTACCAAAACATTAATTTCTGGAGGTCAATTTTTAGCAGAACATGGGGTTATGGTTTTTTCAATCTTCTTTTTTATTCTGGGAAATATACTTTACTTTACTTTCTTTTTCGAAAAAACTAAATTTGTAGGACAGTATTTCCTTTTTTCTATTCCTGGCATTAAACGACTTATACAGGAAGTTGAAATTGCTCGCTTTGGGTACATTTTAGGCACCCTCCTTGAGGCTGGATTACCTATTACACGTGCACTTGATTCGCTACATAGTGCAGCACAGTTTCCTCATTATAAAAAATTCTATGCGCACCTGGAAGATAGTATAAATGAAGGGAATTCATTTCAGAAAAGTTTTAAATCGTATGAGCGAATACTTAAAATTATCCCTGGGCCAATTCAACAGCTTATCGTTGCAGGTGAAAACTCTGGGAGTCTTTCTAATACTTTGTTTAGTATAAGTGCAACATATGAGGAGAAAACTGAAAATACGACGAAGAATCTTGCTGTGATACTAGAACCTGTTCTCTTGGTGATAGTTTGGCTGGGTGTTGTTTCAGTAGCATTGGCTGTCATTATGCCAATTTATAATCTTGTCGGAGGACTCAGTGTGGGAGCCTCACCCGATATGTCTGTAGGTGTTGTAGTTTCAGAGGAGTCGCCGCCAGAACAATTAATTATTGCAACTTCAACTCCTGAGGAAGTACCTATACAGTTAGTTTCAACAGAAACAGCAACTTCTGCTGACGAAACAATAATTCCTGAATTTACTCCTACCTCCACTAATGAAACGCAAATACCTACATTTGCAGCATCCTCTACATCAGCAACCTCAACTTCTACAACTGGCACAAGGCTGAATGATGCATTGAGTCCAGTGGGTATTAATCCAAAGCTAAAGATTAATTCTACAGGTATTGGTTATTTAAATGTACGTACGATACCTTCAACAACGGGGAGTATTGTCAAAAAAGTGTTCCCTGGTGAGGTATATGAATATAGCAATATTGATACTGGATGGTATGAGATTATTATCGATGATAAAAATACTGGATGGATCGCAGGGAAGTATGTAACTATTGTGAAAAATGCAGAAGGTTAAACAAAAGGGATTTACGTTGATAGAGATGCTTTTGGTGTTAGCTATAATGGCCACCCTGGCAGGCTTCGGTACCCCAATTTATTTGTCACTTTTAGGACGTACTGATTTGAACAACACTGTAGACATATTTACTAATAGTGTACGAAGAGCTCAGGTGTTGTCTCAAGCATCATCTGGAGACATGAGCTGGGGGGTATATACAGAAAATGGTTTCATAACTCTTTTTAAAGGAGGTTCCTACCTTACTCGAGATGTTGCTTATGACGAAGTGTTTGCTCTACCAACAAACATTGAGTCTTCTGGAATGTCTGAAATTGTATATGTAAAGTTTACAGGATTTCCTCAGTCAGCTGGTACAACAACATTTACCTCCGCTGAAAAGAGCTCAAAAGATATTTACATTAATTCCAAAGGGTTATTGATTACACACAATCTTGTTATTGGAGACACCACTCCTCCTTCAAACCCAACAGATCTTGCAGCTACGGGAGGAATTACACAAGTCTCCCTTTCTTGGAATGCAAACACCGAGTCAGACTTGGCTGGGTACACACTCTTCCGACGAATAGGCTCAAGCGGTTCATTTAGTCAAATAGCAAGTGGTCTCACTACCAGTAATTATACTGATACAGGATTGTCTAACAGCACACAGTATTTCTATAGGATTACTGCAACAGATACTTCCAACAATGAGTCAGGAAACTCAAACACCGCAAATGCAATCACGATTGATACTATTCCTCCTTCAAACCCAACAGATCTTGCAGCTACGGGAGGAATTACACAAGTCTCCCTTTCTTGGAATGCAAACACCGAGTCAGACTTGGCAGAGTACACACTCTTCCGACGAATAGGCTCAAGCGGTTCATTTAGTCAAATAGCAAGTGGTCTCACTACCAGCAATTATACTGATACAGGATTGTCTAACAGCACACAGTATTTCTATAGGATTACTGCAACAGATACTTCCAACAATGAATCAGGAAATTCAAACACCGCAAATGCAATTACGATTGATACTATTCCTCCAGACAACCCAACAAGTCTCGCGGCTGTTCCCGGAGATGCGCAAGTCTCCCTTGCCTGGAATGCAAACACCGAGTCAGACTTGGCAGGGTACCGACTCTACCGAGGGACTATAAATGGAGGACCGTACAACGCAATTTCAGGGTTACTCAACACTACAAGCTTTAACAATACAGGCCTCACCAATAACACGAAGTATTATTACGTGGTCC